>NZ_DJGL01000102.1:2856-39338 GCF_002432735.1 Mesotoga sp. UBA5847
CCTTTTCGTGCTTTGGATCATCCTGGCGCGCTTCCGGTAAGGATCTGCATCCTCTCACAATATGATCTTGACCAAGAACGAGGAACAGATCCTCGCTCTGGAACGAAGAACAGATTTTTTTCTCTCTTGGACGGTCAACTAAGGACGTCTCTTCAAAGCCCAAATCTAGTCCCTATTTAGCAAGAAGCTACTCTTTTACGGGCGGTGCATCTTTCTCCTTATTTAGAGCGTCGATCAGTTCATCAACCAGTTTGGGATTAATTGTGATTCCCTTTTTCGTCGGCTTGTAGTCGCCTTCATCATCCTGATAGTAGATCCTGAGATCCAGGAATTCGTGGCCTTTAAACTCTCTCTTCGAGACTCGAACTATCTCAGTGTCATTTCTCTTTATGTCTGTCAAACTCTTCACTCCTTTCAATTTTTATCTTTCCCTTTATATCACACTCGAACAACTTAGGCTATCCCGCTTTTGAAAGTCAGTGTTAGAATCAATTTACAAGTGGGAAGGTGGTAGATTTCTGTGGTGGATTTGATCATGATAGGTGCCGGTAACAGGGGATACTTTGCATATGGAGAGGCGCTAAGGTCTATAGATGGATCTCGGGTCGTCGCTGTGGCCGAACCCGATCAATTAAGAAGAGAGAGATTTGCAAAGAGGCATAGTATAGGCACCAAGGATTCTGTCGCAGATTGGCAGGTTCTTCTTTCGAGACCTAAATTCGCTGACGGTGTGATAATTGCTTCTCCGGAAACAGAACATGTGGAACCCGCCATACAAGCGCTTGCAAGAGGTTACTTCGTTCTTTTAGAGAAACCTATCTCTGTCGGGCTCGAAGGTATAGAATCTTTAGCAGACTTGGGTGCAGATACCTCCAGGCTATTCGTTGCTCATGTGTTGAGGTATTCCAGCTTTTTCAAGCGGCTGAAGTCTCTCCTTGATTCTGATTCAGTTGGAATGATACAGGCAGTTGAGTACACCGAGCAGGTCGCTTCCTATCACTTCGCTCACTCCTACGTAAGGGGTAACTGGAGAGACTCGACGCGTACCGGTCCCTCTATTCTCTCGAAGAGTTGTCACGATATGGATATTCTCACCTGGCTCCTTTCTTCGAAGGCTCTCTCGGTAATATCTAAAGGCGGACTCAAGTATTTCAGAAAGGAGAACGCACCCGAGAACTCAGCTGAACGATGTTTGGACTGCCCTCTGAACGAAACCTGTCCATATTCCGCTGTTACGCAATACTTATCAGACAATGTCGACTGGCCTGTGAACACTATCGGAAACGACATGTCTTTTGAGAGTCGCAGAGAGATTCTGCGTACGAGCAGTTACGGAAGATGCGTTTTCAGAAGCGATAACAGTGTCGCAGATTACCAGAATGTGCTTATCTCGTTTGATGACGGGGTCGATGCTTTCTTCTCGATGAATGCATTCACAAGCGCGAAGACAAGGAAGATCCTTGTCAGTGGTAGCCATGGCGAGATAACCGGCGATTTTGAAAGAGACAGTATAGAAGTCAAGCTCTTTTCAGGCGACCACAAGACTTATCTTGCTACCCACGATGGCTCGAGGCACGGAGGCGGCGATAGTGAAATAGTAAAGAGTTTTGTGAGATACCTTGAAGGGGAAGCAGGGTCCTTATCCACTACATTCGAAGACTCACTTCAGAGCCATTTAATGTGCTGGGCCGCAGAGAAGTCCAGGCTCATGGGAGGTACACCAATTGATCCCTGGAGTCTTATAAATCTATGAATTCTCACCGGTAAGCTCTACAAAGACGTCTTCCAAAGAGGGTCTTTTATGTTCGATATCTATAACTTCAAGCTTCATTTGCAGGATCCTGGGAAGAATATCCTCAATAGTGCATCCCTGCTGGAAGTTGATCTTCACAACTCCATTCAATCTACTTTCACTAAGATAGCCATCAATTCCTTTCAGCGAAATCGAAGGCGTGCCATTTATAGTAACGATAACTTGATCCTTGTTGAGAGAGGATCGGATGTCTTCAATTCTTCCGCTAGAGACAAGTTTGCCTTTATGCATGATGCCTACTGACTTCGCGATGTGCTCTGCTTCACTCATAATGTGTGTTGTAAGCACGATAGTTACCCCTGATTCGTTAAGCTCTTTCACCATATTCCTGATTGTTCTTGTTGACTGTGGATCTAAACCGAG
The DNA here is from genome assembly GCF_002432735.1 of Mesotoga sp. UBA5847. Taxonomy (NCBI): domain Bacteria; kingdom Thermotogati; phylum Thermotogota; class Thermotogae; order Kosmotogales; family Kosmotogaceae; genus Mesotoga; species Mesotoga sp. UBA5847. The sequence goes on from NZ_DJGL01000102.1 coordinate 5,033, forward strand.
AGTGGGCTCGTCCATGAAGAGTATCGACGGCTCGTGAAGCAGTGCCCTCACGAAGTTCACTCTTTGCTTCATCCCCGTCGAAAAGATTCTTACGGGCTTGTCTTTCCAGTCAGACATTCCCACCTTCTCGAGAAGAAGATGGATTCGCTCAACGGCCGACTTTCTATCCATTCTCAGCATTGAAGCAAAGAAGAGCAGATTCTCAAATGGAGAGAGACGGTCGTAAAGAATCACTCTCTCAGAAATGAGACCGACCTTCTCTCTTACCTGTTTGGCTTCGGTCTTGAGATCCATTCCCGAGACGTTTACATCGCCGGAAGTGGGTTTGATCAATCCTGTTAGAATTCTAATGAGAGTCGACTTCCCAGCCCCATTTGGTCCAAGAAGACAGAAAAGGTCGCCTTGATCTATCGAAAGCGCCACGTCATCAAGCGCTCTGAACGAACCATACTCTTTCACCAGATTCGATGTAACAATTGCAGCCACGAATAACCACCTCATCAAATATTCTACTACATTTCCTGTATATGGCTCTTGAAGTTGTGCTGTGTTGAACCACATAATACCACTGCAGTCTAAATGTTAGCCTAGATCTTTGACAAGTTACTGGGAGTGAATTATTTTGATGCGATCCTCCGTTCGCGCTACCTCGACTCTGTACTATTGACGGCATCCTTAAAATCTGATATATTTAGATTCGTGAACGGGGAGTAGCGCAGTTGGAAGCGCGCCTGTCTTGGGCACAGGAGGTCGCAGGTTCAAATCCTGTCTTCCCGACCAATGGTCATTAGTGCGGCTGTAGCTCAATTGGTAGAGTATCGCCCTTCCAAGGCGAATGTTGCGGGTTCGACTCCCGTCGGCCGCTCCAGCGCCCGTGGCTCAATGGATAGAGCACTGGACTTCTAATCCGGGGGTTGCAGGTTCGAGTCCTGCCGGGCGCGCCATGCAATGTTCGTGGTGGTTGTAGCTCAGTTGGAAGAGCGCCTGACTGTGGATCAGGCGGTCGCGGGTTCGAACCCCGCCAGCCACCCCACTCCTTCTTTATCTCATGCGCCCGTGGCTCAACGGATAGAGCATCGGATTTCGGCTCCGATGGTTGCGGGTTCAAATCCTGCCGGGCGCACCATCCTAAATCTCTCCCAGTAGCATGACAGGTCTCAAAGGAGGTAGCAGTCATGGAAGTCCTTAAGGTAGCAACCCACTCAAAACCAAATGCAGTCGCTGGTGCACTTGCCGGAGTACTCAGAGAGAAGGGCTTTGCGGAGATTCAGGCAATTGGAGCAGGAGCGGTGAATCAGGCAATAAAAGCGATTGCAATTGCAAGAGGGTATGTAGCTCCTAGCGGGATGGATCTCGTATGTGTTCCAATGTTTTCTGACGTTGAAATCGATGGTGAAGTGAGAACGGCAGTAAGGTTTTATGTAGAACCGAAGAAGTAACCTATAGACAAAAAGGGCCCCTAAGGGGCCCTTTATTCATTTGATCTCTGCTACCGCTACTTCGCCCGGACCCAATGACAAATGGAAATCTCCACCAACATTCCATTCAGAGTGAGCGTCGAACCCTTTGAGTCTCCAGGAGACCTTGTGTTCACTCTTCCATGTATGATAGCCAAGATCTATGTGGAAATCCTTCATGCTAGAAAAATCTCCGTTTGCTACCGTAAGCAGCCCTTTGGTGCCGTTCCAATAGAACAATCCGGCCGACTTCAAGTCATTTCCCCACATTAGTTTGAGATTGCCAGCGCTCAACAAATTGAAATTACTTTTTCTCAATGAAGAAAGGAGAGAAATGAGGTCTATCATATCTTCTTCGGCATTCCAGTGGAGCACATAAGGATCGAAGAACGCGAGCTTTCCGTAAAAGGGATCGTTGGGTGGAAGAACGTAACGGCCTTCTTCGTCGTTATCCAGGCCCAGATTCATCGGCTGAATCTCGAAAACCTCCTGTCCCGAATTTATGTAGGTGATTCCATTAGGCAGGAAGTAGTTGAGAATTGTGGCGAACCTGGAGAATTTCCTTCCATTAGGCCTGGAAGCTGCCCTCGGCGTGTCAGGAGTCTCTATTCCTGCCAAAGTGGGCAGCCTGAGACTTGGCAGCACTTTATACACAAGCTCTTTGAACTTTCCTTCATCTATTCTCGGTTCCATCCACCATGTGTTTCCCAGAATACAGTCGTAGCCTGACTGCCTGGCCTTTTCATCGTTGCCCATAACAAGCTCTTCGGCAATGATTGCAAAGGATGGGTCTCTCTCCTTTGCCTTGCGAATAATCCTGAGCTCAAGCTCCCTAGGAAGTGCGTGCCCCATATCTAGTCGAGCTCCATCTACACCGAATCTTTCGTTATAGAAGGGCATGATGTTTTCTATACTCTCCCATAGATCGGCCATCGGCTCGCTTCCGGGAAAGAAAGACGACTTGACAACATCGAATAGGACATAAGGCGGTTGATCCTCACTAACAAACTTGCGGGATTCAGTTGGATGATCCTTGTATAGTCTTAGAAAAGTTATATCGTCCCAAGTGGGCTGGTTGTCATTTATCCAGTCGGAAAAGCCCGGCGGGGTTACGAGGCCGAACTCAGAGACTAGTTCATCGAGAAAGCTTTCAGTGCCGTCGTGGCTAGCTACGAAGTCTCTCCATTTCTCGGGGTAGAGCTTCGCTGGCGAGTGGCTGAAAAGCGATAGATGCTTCTTTACGTTTTCATTGGAATATATGATGGGCAAAGTCTCAACCTTTGCCTGATCGAATCCAAGCGGTTCGATCTTCGGCGGCCTGTACTCGTCGAGTCTAGATGCGTCTATCCAATAAAACCACTCCGGGTGTTTGAGAATGAGTGCAGAATCACGGGCCGAGGTCCTGGGTATGAAATCTAGGACAACCCTCATTCCCATGACGTGAGCCGCTTCAACAAACGCCGTGAACTCTTCTTCAACATCCATATCCTCCAGCAACACATCGTGATACCGCTTGTCTATTGAAAAGAAGTCCTTCACCGAATAGGGCGAACCTAGCTCACCCTTCTTGAATTTATCACTGTAGCTCGTAACCGGCAGAAAGTAAAGAGTATCGAAGCCCATCTTCGAGAGAAAAGGCAGCATGAAGATCATCTTGAGAAACGTTCCAGATTCGGAATACTCCTGTGAATCCAGATCAGAGAAGAACTCAGGGTCGTGGTGCGAGTAAGCGGTTGTAGTTCTGACAAATGAGCCGTATATGATTGCCGAATTGATCCAGGAGTTGCCGCTCTCATTTCTGATTCTTCCGAGAGGTCTCGAGTAGTCTGTATCCTTTTCAGCCAACGCAGTAATTCTCTCAACTATACTTGAGCCATATTCATACGGATCAACGAATATGTATCGGTCTCTTAGCTTGACAGTCCCTGAATATCCTTCAGGCAGCCACTCTTTAGGAATAGAGTAATTCAGGTTACCCTTCTTGCTCTTCAGAAGCTGTTCGATCCTGTCGAGGATCACATTACCACCTCCAAAAAATAAGGGCACGACCGCCCTCTGGCGGAGGCGGTGGGACTCGAACCCACAAGGGGCGTCAACCCCACCGATTTTCGAGACCGGCTCCTTAGCCAATTAGGATACGCCTCCGTTCTGAATCGATTATATCACGGGCTGTAGCGCTGTCAATATGGTAAACTTGCACCACAGAAGGATCTCAACCAGTTTGAAACTCTTTCTCGTTCGTAATGATAATGTTACTCAGACACTCTCCTCACCCCACTACATATGATAGAATTTTGATCGCGAGCGGTTTTTTCGTGCGTGAAGCAGGTCTTAAATCCGAAAGGTACCTCGTTTCAGCACATTTTTATTGCATGAGGAGGTGGCTCTTAGTGTACGCCATCATTGAAGCCTCGGGAAGACAGTACAAAGTCGAGGAAGGCATGACTCTCTTCACCGAAAGGCAGAACGGGAAGGAAAGCGGAGACGAAATTGTCTTCGACAGAGTAATTCTCGTCCACAACGGACAGGAACCGATTGTAGGCAAGCCTTATGTGGACGGCGCAAAAGTTGTAGGCAAGGTTGTTTCTCACGGTAGAGACAAGAAGGTGCTGGTCGTAAAGTTTAGTCCCCGAAAGAACTTCGACAGAGTAAACGGTCACAGGCAGTGGTTCACAGAAGTCTCTATTGAGAAGATCGATACGGGGGTGAAATGAAATGGCCCGGAAAGGCACCGGTAGGTCGAACGGAAGAGACAGTAATCCCAACTATCTGGGGATTAAGAGAGGTGAATCTTCAGCCGTTAGGGCAGGCTCGATAATCGTAAGGCAGAGGGGAACGAAGATACACCCGGGAAACAACGTTGGACTGGGCAGAGACCACACCCTCTTCGCACTTATAGACGGCAAGGTTCACTTCGAAGAAAAAAACAACCGCAAGTACGTCAGTGTCTACAGCGAGTAAGCTGTTCTGTTAAGGAGGATTGCATCTATGAAAACTCAGAAGACACCTTTGTGCAGATGGGCAGTTACCCATTCCAAGGTGCAGACGAAAAGAAAGGGAGAAATCGAGAAGACTCTCGGTTACCTCGTTGATCACAATGGCAACAAAATAGAGAAGAAATGGTACGTCGTCGACGCAACTGACGTTCCACTCGGTAGACTTGCTGGGCAGATCGCTATGGTTCTTATGGGAAAGAACAAGCCTTACTACACTCCTCATCTCGACACCGGCGATTTTGTCATTGTAGTAAATGCCGACAAAGTCAAGCTTACCGGCAAGAAACTCGACCAGAAGATATATTACAGATACTCGGGCTATCCGGGAGGCATAAAGGAACGAACGGCAAGACAGATGATGGACAAGTTCCCGGAAAGAGTCGTTAGGCTCGCAGTCAAGAGAATGCTCCCAAAGAAGGCTTTGGGCGAGAAAATGCTAAAGAAGCTGAAAGTATATGCTGGCCCGGAGCATGACCACGCTGCGCAGAAACCCGAATTGATTGAACTGGTTAAATGAGGAGGTTGAGGCATGGCTGACTTTGTGAATTATTACGGAACAGGTAGAAGAAAGACCTCTGTCGCCAGAGTTCATCTGCGACCTGGTACCGGTAAACTTCTGATAAACGGAAAGGAATTCAAAGACCTCAAGGAATACCTTGCAAATGACGCATGGGTAAGAAGCGCTTTGAAACCTTCCGTGGTGACGAACACGATTGGTAGATTTGATATGCTCATAAGAGTCAATGGCGGAGGACTTGGAGGTCAGGCTGGAGCGATAAGTCTTGGAATTGCCAGAGCACTTGTCAAATTCAACCCTGATCTCAAGAAGCTTCTCAGGCAGAACGGTCTCTTAACGAGAGACTCGAGGGAAGTCGAAAGAAAGAAATACGGTCTCAAGAAAGCAAGAAGAGCACCTCAGTTCTCTAAGCGTTAACACATTTTAAAGAATACGGCCCGTACATAGAACGTATGGGCCTTTTTTTGCCGGTGGTGGTTCAGTGTTCACCAAAGAGGAACTCGACGAGATAAAAAAGTCCATAAACATCGTCGAATTCATCGGTCGCTATGTGAACCTGCAGAAGGCCGGAAGCTCTTACAGGGGATTATGCCCATTTCACAGTGACAACGATCCTTCGTTCTATGTTCACCCTCAAAGGGGCTTCTTTCATTGCTTCGGCTGTGGAGAGAAGGGTGATGTAATATCTTTCTACCAGAAGATTGAGAGTCTATCCTTCTCGGAAGCCGTGAAGCGGCTTGCAGATCATGCAGGGATTGTCGTCGAAATCGATTCGACGGAATCGGAATACGACAAATACACATCCATAATGTCTCGTCTAGCAGATGTTTACAGTCGTGAGTTGAAAGAAGGCAACTCAGCCGTAATGGAGTATCTTGTTGATAGACGCAAGATTTCGCTCGCCACAATAGACGAGTTTAAGCTGGGTTACTCCCCAGATGAAAGAACTTTTCAGCAATCGTTGCCGTCAAAATGTAGGGTCGATGAAAAGACCCTTGTTCAGTTTGGCATATTGATTGGAAGAGGGTCTTCTTTGAGGGATAGGTTTTCGGGCAGACTACTGATTCCTATTGACAACGAATCGGGCAGAGTAGTTGGATTCGGGGGAAGAATCATGGTTTCCGAACAAGGACCGAAATACACGAATTCTCCTGAATCGAAATACTTCCAGAAGAACAGACTTTTGTTCAACCTTTCACGCTCAAAAGGAGCAATCAAGCAGCTGAATTACGCAGTGATAGCAGAAGGGTATTTTGACGTCATCTCGCTCTTTGAGGCAGGCATTACCAATGCCGTCGGTTTGCTAGGAACGGCTTTAACGGAGCGACATCTACGGATTCTGGGCAATTACACGCGGAATTTGCTGTTCTTTCTTGACTCGGATGATGCCGGCCAGGCAGCAACACTAAGATCGATAGATATTGCTGAGAAGATCGATTTTTCGACGGCTGTAGTTGTCTCACGAAATCACAAAGACCCGGCAGACCTATTTGTCTCTGAAGGTGCAAAGGCGATTCAAGAAGTTCTTGCGGCAGCTATACCTGGACCTGCTTTTAGAGTGGAGTTTTTTGCGAGGAAACTAGATTTGTCGGTCCCTCAGGGGCGAAAACATCTCATTGAGTATCTGAAACCATATGTGATCAATTTCAGAAACTCTGGCAGTCTGGCGACCGTTCAATCAACTATCGCTGCGCTTTCTCAGAAGACAGGATACTCTGAGCGCGAACTCGAGTTGGCCCTTAAGGGAGGTCTTGGCGGACAGTCAAGAAGTGAAATCGGAAGAGGACTGGTTCTTAAACTGAAAGATCATGTAAGAATCTACCTGCAACACCCTTCACTCAGGTCAAAGGTTGTGAAGCAGCTGGAGCTGATTGCAGAGAGCGGAGATTTGAAGGAGATTCTGAAAGGAATGAAAAGAGGTCTGGAGCTTGAGGAGTTGCTGGACCTGGTTGACGAGATTGTAGGGAGAGAGTTGATCGATTTGGCATCCAGTTGCATTGATTTTGAAACGGCTCAGAGAATACTCGAAAAGACAGGTGAGTATGCAAACAGGAAACTAGTGGAAGAAGAGATGGCCGAGATCGACAGGAAGATGCCGAATGTAAAGGACGAGGGGGCGAGAAGAGCTTTGTTGGTCAGGAGGATCGAGCTTAGTAGATTGCTCGATAGAAAGATGAAGGGTGGCGATCAATTTGGAAAAGCAGAAAAAGAGTAAGAAGACGAGTGCAAAGGTGATTGAAGAGAATATCAAATCGCTTGCTGCAAAGATTGCAGTTGAAGATGAAGATTCGGAAGAAAATGGCGAAAACAATGCTCCTATTACAAAGGAAGAGATAGACAAGCGAATAGCGAAGCTTCTAAGGCAAGGAAAGAAGAAGGGATTTATAACTTACGAAGATATAGATAGCGCTTTTCCTCCTGATTACGAGGGATTTGACTCAACTCTTGTTGAATCGATATATGAGGAATTCGAGAAGAACAAAATCAATATCGTTGAAAAGGAACCAGTAGAGGAAGACGGTGATATAGAGAGTGAAGGCAGTGATGAGTTAGTATCTATCCTGGAAACGACACCTGAAATGTACGACAACATCTCGCTCAAAGACCCGATAAAAATGTACTTGAAGGAGATAGGCAAGATATCGCTTCTTACGCCAAGCAGGGAACGAGAACTTGCTCGCCGTGCTCAAAAGGGTGAGCCGAAGGCAAAGGAAGAACTAATAACCGCAAACTTGAGACTTGTTGTCTCTATTGCTAAGAGATACATAGGGCGGGGCCTTACTTTCCTGGATCTAATTCAGGAGGGAAACATAGGGCTCATAAAAGCCGTAGAGAAATTCGACTGGAAGAAGGGATACAAGTTCAGCACATATGCAACCTGGTGGATAAGGCAGGCGATTACCAGGGCCATCGCCGATCAGGCAAGGACTATTAGAGTTCCAGTCCATATGGTTGAGACAATCAACAAACTGAACAAGGTCATTCGAGAACACCTGCAGGACTACGGGGAGTATCCAACTATCGAGGAACTGGGGAAACTCACCGGGAAAACGCCGGAGAAGATCGAAGAGATCTTGGCTGCATCGAAGGAGACGGTTTCGCTTGAGTCACCAATTAGTGGTGACGAAGAATCGACAATGGGCGACTTCATTCACGACGACTCCATGGAGCAGCCGGAGGAAGCGGCAATGAAGATGCTTCTCAGGGAACAGATAGATCAGATTCTCGACACGCTTTCACCTAGAGAGGCGATGGTACTGAAGATGAGATATGGTCTTCTGGATGGAAAGACAAAAACGCTTGAGGAGGTAGGTCAGTTCTTCAACGTCACCAGAGAGAGAATTCGACAGATCGAAGTAAAGGCTCTCAGAAAGCTAAGGCACCCTTCAAGGAGTAAACAGCTCAAGGCGCTGTTGGGAATGCTTAATACGTCTAAGCGCGACTAATTTAGCCATTTAATAACAGTGTCTTAATTTATGTATCACTTGAGAGAAAAGTCTAGTGTATATAATGGAAAACACGTATGAAGGGACGTGAAAACTTGGCCGAAAAAAAGAAAGCAAGACCGGTTGAAACAAGTCCCAGAATTCTTTCTCAGATCGAACTATTAAAGAAGGCTAAGAGTGGCGACTTGCTCGCCAACAGGGAGATTCTTAGTCGATTGAACGATAGGAACGCTAAAGAGGAGCAGTCTCGTGATTGAGACTGCTCTTTCTTTGGAAGGCTTCTCTCTTATCGTCGACGGCAAGAAGATGCTCGACAATGTTTCGCTAGAAGTTCCGAAGGGAAATATCGCTCTTCTACAGGGAGCAAGGGGATCGGGTAAGTCGGCAATTCTGAGAAGCTTCATTCATCTCAACGAAGAGCTCTTCGATGATGTCCAATATACGGGATCAATAAAGCTCTTTGGATCGGATATCGACCAACTTGACAGAAAGAGCGTAAGGAATAGAGTAGCTTACGTGGATACGACATTCCTCGAAGCTATGTCAAACTTCACTTTGATTGAATTCTTCAGATTCCTGAAAGGAAAGCGATTCGAATTCGAGGATTTTGAAGAGAGCGAACTCGATCTTTTCAACGAGTTGGATCTTCTTGATCTTCTGGCCGTCAAAGCAGAGACCTCTCTCAAGACGATACCACTTTTCAAAAGGCTCTCGCTGCTGGTCTTTTCTACACTCATACGTCACCCCGAGGTGATCATTCTAGACAACATTCTTGATCACCTTGATGACGATGCCTGCACAGAGGTGAAGAACGTCCTTATAGATACCAGAAACAACACGACTCTGATTATCTCTTCCAGGTTTGTTCTGAGGCTTCTAGACATTTCTGATTTGTTGATTGTCCTGAAAAATGGTAAAATTTCATATGTAGGAAGTCCCGAGATTTTCGTTCTGAACAACCGATAAGTACTCGCCGTTGGAGGTGAACCATGAACGTCCTTACCGTTACGCTTAACCCTGCTCTCGACAGGGAAATAGTTGTTGAGAATTTCAAGATCAATGAGTTTCACAGGGTGAAGAATCCCAGTTATTCGGTTATGGATCCAGGAGGTAAGGGCATAAACGTTTCCGTGATTCTCTCCGGCCTTGGAGTTAGAAATATCGCCATGGGTTTTCTTGGCGGGTATATCGGAAAGGTTGTCGAAGAGAGAATGCGTCTGATGAGCGACCTCATCACTACCGCATTTATTCACGTTGAGGAAGAGACAAGAGAGAATATCGCTATTGTTGACCCCGTAGGCGAGACGATAACCGAGATCAATTCTTCGGGTCCTCTCATTAAGCCCGATGACTTGAGAATGTTTGTTCGTAGATTTGATGTGGCACTCTCCAGGGTCAGACATGTTGTGATCTCTGGGAGCATCCCGAGAGGTGTGGACAACGAGATCTGCAGGTCCTTATGCAAGAAGGTAAGTAACTCGGGAAAAGTATCGTTCGTGGAGGGTATCGGTCCCGCCTTCGAAATGGCCGTAGAAGCAGGAGTTGTGACTGTGGCTCGCCCGGATTTGAGAAGCAGGAAACTGCTTTTCGGAGAAACGATGGTAGATCTGAAGGATTATGTGAAAGCTGCAAAAAGGATGCTAGAACGCGGAGCCAGGCTTGCGATTCTCTCTTATGCAGTTGAAGGAGACGTGATTGCAACAAATGACGGTGTGTGGCTGTTCAACACTAAGAGCCATATTGATAGATCTCATCTTTTGGGGACTGGAGACGCCTTCATGGGTGGAGTTGTCAACTCCATGATAGAAAACGAAAATGATTACTTCCTGGCTGCAAAAAGAGGAATGGCTGCAGCCGTTGCGGAAGCAGAGTATATAAGCAAGGAACGTATCTCTCTTGAGGATATTGATGAACACATGGACTCATTCGATATACGAGAGCTGGAGTGATCTAGATGAAGGTTAGAGAAGCGATGATAAGAGACGTTTCGGCGATGTTCGAAGATGAAACCATAGAGGATTTCATTGTCTTATGCCTGAGGCAGAATAGGTCGGGGCTGCCGGTTGTTGATGAGGAATTCAAGGTTGTAGGATTCTTGAGTGAAAGTGATGTTATCAAGAGCGCACTGCCCAGTTACTTCAGTCTTCTTCAGTCTGCATCTTTCATTCCCGACACCCATCAGTTCGTCATTCGACTCGGCAAGATAAAGGACGATCACGTTTCGCAACATATGGTCAAACCGCCTGTAGTTATAAAACCAGATGACACAGTGATATATGCGGCAGATCTTCTGATCAAGAACGGTCTCAAAGTGATGCCGGTTGTAGATGAATACGGTAAGTTGATGGGCATAGTAAACAGGATTCATTTGATTCACGCAGCAACGCAAGGCAAGATAGATAGATGAAAAAAACAGTTTCAATCTACACTTTCGGCTGTAAGATGAACCAGTATGAGTCACAGGCAATGGCCGAAAGACTAAAGGACTTTGAAGTCAGTTTTTCTCAGGAACAAGCAGATCTCTTCATATTGAACTCGTGCACTGTGACCTCCGAAGCAGAGAGAAAGCTCAGACAGCTTTTCAGGAGGCTGAAGGCACTCAATCCGGACTCTAAAATCATAATCGTAGGCTGTTACTCCGAGCTTTCACCCGAGGAGCTGATGGTACTTGGTGCAGATGAAGTTGTAGGAGTTAAAGAGAAGAGGGCCATTCACAAGTACGTTGCGAGGCAGCTAGATAGACCCGACGGAGTTCCTCAAGAAGGTTTTTTCACCGTTACTTCGAGTATTGAAGGAAGAACGAGGGCTTTTCTCAGCATAGAAGACGGCTGTCTGAATAACTGCTCGTATTGCAGAATCAGGCTGGCAAGAGGAAGCAACGTAATCAGCAAACCAATAGATATGGTTAGGAAGGAATTCGAAGGATTGGTCCGAAGAGGCTACAAAGAAATCGTCCTGACCGGGATCAACATCGGATACTACGGGGTCGACTTAGATTCGTCTTTGACGGAGCTTCTTAACGAGCTTGACGGTTTAGACGGGAATTGGAGAATAAGACTCGGTTCACTCGACCCCGATACCGTTGATAAGAGCTTCCTCGATCTACTGGCCGGTTCATCGCGAATTGCAAGACATATGCACCTGTCGTTGCAGAGTGGTTCTGATAACGTCCTGAAATACATGAAAAGGAAGTACACAATAAGCGAGTACCTTAGAGCTGTTGAGAGCACCAGAATGGTAGACCCTAGATTCGCGTTCACAACGGATTTAATAGCGGGATTTCCTGGAGAACTTGACGAGGATCATATGCAGACGCTTCGAATAATTGAAGAAGTGAATTTCCTGAAGGTTCATGTGTTTAGGTTCTCAAAGAGACCGGGAACAGAGGCTGCAGAGATGAAGGATCAGATAGAATCCGGAGTGAAGAAGGTAAGAGCGCAGCAGCTAATTGAGGCTGGAGCGAAGTCGAGAGAGAGGTATCTCGAGACGCATATCGGCCAGACAAGCAAAGTCCTGATAGAGAAAACCGACTCTTCTACGAGTCGTGGTTTCGATGAATACTATGTGCCTCACGTCGTCAACGGAAGACAAAGCGGCTTTGTGAATGCGACGGTAACGAATTTCGAGAGTCACAAGGAGGGTTCCGATGCTGAACTATATTGCCGATCGGTGGTGCGATGAAGATTCTTCCCTGGTCAGTATTCTTGTTCCGGGAGTAATGAACAGTGAATCGGTCTACGAAGTAGTTCGAACGTACAACGGATTGCCTTTTGCATTCAGAAAGCACTTTGAGAGGCTCAAGCAGTCGGCAAAACTGTTGGGCCTGGAAGTCCCTTTCAGCTGCAAAGAGCTTAACTCTATAATCATGGAAGGGCTTGAAAAAAACAAGGCAGTACAGACAGAGGATTTCAGAATCAGAATATCGCTACTCAGTTACGGAAAGGAAAGCAGGGCAGCGGTCATCTTCAGCAAGCTTCCCTCTGTGTCGAAGGATATCTATGAACTCGGAGTGAAGGTGTGCATTTCGCCGTTTACAAAGCCCTCGGGCGATATCCTGAATCCTCAGCTGAAAATGCCGGGCTCTAGCTGGAATATCAGAACGAGAAAGTTGCTCGGAGACAATTACGACATGATTATACTGAATGAAAAGGGAAACGTCTGTGAAGGATCGTTCTCGAATGTCTTCCTGGTCATCGATGGTTCGGTAGCTACTCCGGATATCCGCTCGGGAGTCCTTCCAGGAATAACGCGTGATAACGTAATCGGTCTATGTGAATCTCTGGAGATCACAGTTGAAAAGAGACCTATCCCGTCGTGGGAGTTGTTCTGTGCCGATGAGATATTCATGAGTCATACGAGCGTAGGGATCGTTCCAGTAAGGAGACTGGAAGAGAAAGTGCTTATTGAGGACTTTACGGATGGAATGACGAGACTGCTGCTCGACAATTTTGAGGGATACATAATGACAGAAGACAGCAATTGGAGCGGATTAGATGAAGTGGAGCCATCGAACTATAGGGCAGATATTTGATGAACTGGTGAAAAGCTCGGGGCTGTTCAGAAAGATAAAAGTCTTCGAGTTGAATAAAGACTGGGAAGAGATCGTTGGTCAGCCAATAGCAAATCACTCGTCAATTACGGATTTTACTGACGGGACTCTCATTGTAAGTGTTGATGATGGAATGTGGCTCAATGAAATGAGACTAAGGGAAAAGGCTCTTCTTACTAAGCTGAACTCTGCATTAGGAGTAGAAGCAATCAGAAGAATTAAATTTAGAATTAGGCGATAGACATGGAGGTGTTAAATGTCTGATTTATACAATGCTCAGAACATAAAGATACTTAAAGGATTAGATCCGGTTAGGAAGAGACCGGGCATGTATATTGGGTCAACCGGAAAGTCGGGTCTTCATCACCTCATTTACGAGATAGTCGACAACAGTATTGACGAGGCAATGGGAGGATACTGCGATAGAATAGACATCGTTATCATGGAAGACGGCTCCGTGGTAGTGAGAGATAACGGAAGAGGAATTCCAATAGATATCCATCCAGATACCGGGACAAGTGCACTGGAAGTTGTCATGACAACTCTCCACGCCGGAGGTAAGTTTTCAAAGGACTCATACAAAATCAGTGGGGGACTGCACGGAGTGGGGGCTTCTGTTGTTAATGCTCTGTCTGAATGGATGATCGTAGAAGTAATGGTTGACGGAAAGGTATACAGACAGAAGTACGAAAGAGGAAAGGCTTTGTCGCCCGTTGAGATGGTTGGCGAAGCAAAGGAAAATGGTACAGTAACCAGCTTCAAACCCGATCCTATGGTTTTCGCAGTCACTGACTTCGACTTTGACATACTTGAGGCACGATTCAAGGAATTGGCCTATCTGAACGGGGGAATAAGGATCTCCTTCGAAGATAGAAGAATCGGCGAAAAGAGAAGCTATCACTTCGAAGGCGGAATCGTTGAATTTGTGAAGGCAATCACCAAGAACAAGAAGTCAGTTCACAAGGATCCCATCTACCTGGAGGGGTCCTATAACGATGTCAAGATACAGCTCGCGATGCAATATACCACGTCGTATGATGAGGATGTTCTCACATTTGTAAACAACATCAAGACAATTGAGGGCGGCACTCACCTGACTGGATTCAAGACGGTGCTCACAAAGACGATGAACGATCTCGGCAGGAAGCACAATATACTGAAAGACAAGGATCAGAATCTGCAGGGCGAAGATCTGAGAGAAGGTCTTTCGGCAATACTGAGTGTCTTTGTGAAAGAGCCGCAGTTCGAAGGGCAAACTAAGGCAAAACTTGGAAACGATGAGGTATTCGAAGCAGTTATGAAAGTCGTTAAAGAAAAGCTGGAGGAGCACTTCGACTACAATCAGAAGGATCTGAAAGCAATACTTACAAAGGCTCTCGAAGCTGCACGTGCGAGATTGGCGGCGAAGAAAGCACGAGAGATGGTTCGAAGAAAGAATGCTCTTGAAAACACTACTCTGCCAGGCAAGCTGGCAGATTGCATCTCGGAAGATCTAGAGGAGACAGAGATCTTCATAGTTGAAGGGGACTCGGCCGGAGGCTCTGCCAAGATGGCCCGTTCGCGAGAGACTCAGGCGATCCTTCCGCTTAGGGGAAAGATCCTGAACGTTGAAAAGGCCGGACTCGACAGAATGTTGAAGAGCGAGACTATAAGCAATATCATAGTCGCTCTTGGTACAGGAATGGGCGAAGACTTCGAGATTAAGAATCTAAGGTATGGAAGGATTATAATAATGACGGATGCCGATGTCGACGGTGCACATATCACGACGCTTCTTCTTACTCTCTTCTATCGATATATGACACCACTAATAACCAACGGCAAGGTCTATGTCGCTCAGGCACCGCTCTACAAGATAGAACTGAACAGGCAGAAACACTATTTCTATAGTGATGAGGAATTGACTACGTTCATTAAGGAGCATTCCGATAGAAAACTCAATTACTCGAGATTCAAAGGACTTGGCGAAATGAATCCCGAACAGCTGTGGGAGACGACAATGAACCCCAGCGACAGAAAGCTCGTACAGATAAACATAGAAGATGCTCAGGAAGCGGATAGAGTCTTCACAATACTAATGGGTAGCGAGGTGGAGGAAAGAAGATCGTTCATTGAACGGCATGCATTGAGTATTTCCAATCTTGACGTATGAGCCTTTCACTTAGAGCCGGTATTTGTGTGGTAATTCTCTTTGCCATTTGGATGGTTTCTATTGCGAATTTCGTACTGGAGTCATTCTTCACGGCACCGGTACAGCAGTTGACCAGGATCGTTAATTTCGGTGAGATTCTGGTCGAATTTCCTTTGGCCTTTAGAAGAACCTGGAAAACTGATATAATTTACCCACCGGGAAGCATTGACGTTTCCGGCGGAAGAGTCTTTTTGAAACCGGGAAAGTTTTTGGTGAGTTATAGAGACAAATATTACTGGGTCTCCGACGATTTTGTTATAGTTGATTATGCCGATCTTTCGGAGGTTGTGAGTAATCCGATTATCGGCGGCGTTAGTTTTCTTCAAGAAAATGGAGTTTATATAGCCACCGAAAGAGACATAGAGATTTTTGCCGGAGCGGTAGAGGGCATTCTTGCTGACAGAAGAGTACTGGCACTGGTATCTTACTTTGATTTTGAAAACAATGTGTTGTTACTCAGAAGAGGGATCAGAGTGAAGGTACTTGACTGGGAAAGCTTGGAAGCAAATAAGGACCTTCTTCTTCAGTTAGAAAACGCCTCCGACAGAAGCGAATATATTTTCTTGAGTGATGGTAAACTGTTGAGAGCGAGGTGACATTGATGGCCAGGGGGAAGGATTATACAGTTTCTCTCGATGTTGGCACGAACACCCTTAAGGGTGTGGTGGTAAGCAGAGAACAGACAGGTCAGATGACTCTTGAGGCTTATGGGAGTGTCAAGACTGTTGGGCTCGACAAGGGCGAGGTTAAAGATGCGGTTGCTCTTAAGCAGTCCATTCAGAAGCTGATTGAGGATCTAACAGGTCAGATGGGCAAGAAGGACGTTGAGGCAGACTTCAAGATCAGTTTCACAGATGGGGACTATTCAGTATTCTCGGAGAACATAGAAGAAATTCTCTCCGAAGAGAAACAGGTAATGGTGAAAGAGCAAACGATTTTGAGCATTATGAGTCGTCTCAAGGCGGAGAAGATGAAGACGGGCAACACTAATATACACAGAAGCTATATCCGTAAGTATATTCTCGATGATGATAAAGTCGTCTTCAATCCCGTTGAGATGTACGCGAAGAAACTGAATGTCGAGATGGTTTTTGTTTCAAGCGAAGGCAAGTCGGTCGAGATCTTCAGAAGGCTCTTCGAAGAACTCTTCGGCAGAGGTGACTTCTTCATCTCTCCAGCGCTTATTTCTGCATCTGAAGCTGTATTGACGGATACTGAGAAGCAGCACGGTGTGGTTAGCGTTGTCCTCGGACACAGTTTCTCCGAAACCGTAATCTACAGGGAGAATCTTCCCGTTTACATCTCGAGAATTCCTCTTGGAATAAGACACATAGTGCTGGATGTAGCGAGGGTTCTCGGTACATCGGTAGATGAAGCCGAGAGATTGCTTGTCAATTACGGCCATTGCAGTATGTTCCCGCCTGATGCTGAAGACGTTGTGGAGTACTTTGGACTTGATGAAAGAACTAGAAAGAATGTCTCGGTAAGAAGACTCTCCACAGTTATCTATGCGAGGGTGAAAGAGCTTCTGAACAAGATCAGAAAAGAGATCCAGCTCTTCATAATAAACAATCCGGAATACTCCGAAGAAAGGATTCCCGGAGGAGTAGTTTTCACTGGCGGGGGCTCCAAGCTGAGAGGTCTTACGGATGTAGGCGTTGAGTCTCTAAAGATGCCGGTAAGAATTGGTACATATGAGACTAGTTTCAACAAAAGAATTGAGAACAGTCATGATGTTGCTAATGACCCAGTATTCAGCTCCTGTTTGGGCAATCTTGTTTCCCCCGAGGAAGTCCAGGGAGAAGCCGTAGAAAGCGTGGTTGAAAGACCCAAGAAAGATTTTGGATCGTTTATAAAATCCCTCTTCTTTGGAGGTGAAGATGATGAGCTTTGAGATTGACACAGGAAAGAAGAATGCTGAAATCAGATTGCCATCCATAAAAGTCATTGGTGTTGGTGGAGCAGGCGGTAACGCCGTAAACAGAATGATATCCGAAGGAATCCACGGCGTCACTTTCATCGCGGCAAATACAGATATTCAGGTTCTTGAAAGCAATAAGGCCGATCTTAAGATTCAGCTTGGAACTGAACTGACTAGAGGCCTGGGAGCCGGCGGTAACCCAAATGTTGGTGAGAGAGCGGCAGAGGAATCGGTTGACGAAATCGGGACCTTCCTTGAAGACACCGATCTGCTATTTATCACTGCAGGAATGGGCGGTGGCACCGGAACGGGCGCAGCGCCAATAGTAGCTTCGATTGCAAGGGAAATGGGAATCCTGACCGTTGCAGTGGTCACAACCCCCTTCTTCTTCGAAGGTAATACGAGATTAAAGACTGCCAACGAAGGCTTGAGAAGGCTTAAGAACTCAGTGGATACTCTCATCAGAATCTCGAACAACAAGCTTCTTCAGGAACTGCCACCGAACACTTCAATCGTAGATGCCTTTGCAAAGGCCGATGAAACTCTCCATCACGGAATCAAGGGTATCTCCGAGCTCATAACAAAGCGCGGGTATATCAACCTTGACTTTGCCGATGTCGAGTCGGTTTTGAGAAATGCCGGAACGGCGATGCTGGGAATTGGCGTGGGCTCAGGCGAAAGGCGTGCAGAAGAAGCAGCTCGAAGAGCTCTTGAAAGCCGACTGTTGGAAAAGCCCATCGACAACGCGACGGGGATAATTCTAAATGTTTCGGCGAAGAACATAACCTTGAGAGAGATGAATATTGCGGCTGCAATTGTGAGACAGAACTGCAGCGAAGACGCAGACGTGAAGCTTGGGCTCATTGTCGACCCGGATATGAACGATGATGAACTTGACATAACTTTGATTGCAGCGGGTCTTGAACTAGACGAGGGCGAACTCATGGGTGATGCTTCCGACATCCCCGCGATTTACCGATTCGGACTGGATATAAACGAGGAGGAGTGATCGTTGAGAGTCTATAAAAGACTCGGAGAGCTTCTCATAGATCAGGGACTCCTAAGTGAAGATGCTCTCCAGCAGGCCGTAACTTTGCAGAAAAAAGTCGGGAAGCCGCTCGGTGAAGTTCTTGTTGGTATGGGCGTAATCTCCTGGGACGACATATACGATTCACTCTCAAAGCAATACGGGCTTAAGGTACTCGAAGATTTGCCTAATATGGTTACTCCCGATGTCCTAAGAATGATTCCTAAGCCTGTTGCAGACAGGCTTAGTGTAATCCCTATAGAGTTTGATCGCGAAAAAGGGATCCTTAAGGTGGTAACTACTGAAGTTCTTAGGGTTCCTCAGATAGACAGAGAGCTCTCCTTCCTCACAGGAAACAAGATTAGTACGCTCCTTGTACCTCCACCAATGTTCGATGCTCTCTACAAATCTTCGTATGACGAGTCTGCCTCCAGCGAGATAATAGACAATACTTTCAGCATAGAACAGCACACGGAAATTGATCTTGAAGATGACAGACAGGACGAAACCGATGATACTCCCGTCGCGAAGTTCATAAACTCACTTCTGGACAACGGCATAAGAAGCGATGCCAGTGACGTCCATCTGGAGCCCTACGAGAAAATGGCCGTTGCCAGACTGAGAGTAGACGGCGTTCTGAGAAAGGTCCTCAGCTATCCGCGCAAAGCTCATAATTCTGTAGTGTCGAGAATCAAAGTCATGTGTAAGCTGGATATTTCAGAGAAGAGAATGCCTCAGGATGGAAAGTTCTATATTAGGAGAGGCAATGAGCAGTTCGACATGAGAGTTTCGACAATGCCAACGATTTTCGGCGAGAAAGTTGTTATGAGAATCCTCAGGGTATCAAATGCGAAGAAGAAGCTTGAAGATCTCGGTCTTTCAGACCACAACAGAGAGCGTTTTGAAAGCATAATCAACGCTCCGTACGGTATCATACTGGTATCTGGTCCTACGGGAAGCGGAAAGTCCACTACTCTGGTAGCGGTCCTAAACCAAGTAACCTCGGAGAAGGTCAACGTGCTTACGGCGGAAGACCCTGTTGAATATACTATTGAAGGTATTTCTCAGTGCCAGGTGAACACGGACATCGGATTGACTTTTGCGAGATACCTGCGATCTTTCCTGCGTCAGGACCCTGACATAATAATGGTCGGCGAGATCAGAGACAGAGAGACTGCGCAGCTGGCGATTGAGGCATCGCTAACTGGACATCTTGTTTTCTCGACAATCCATACCAACAGTGCTGCAGGCGCGGTTGCTCGACTTGTCAACATGGGGGTTGATCCCTTCCTACTTGGCACTTCATTGATCGGAGTTATGGGGCAGCGATTGGTAAGAAAGCTCTGTAACAACTGTAAGGTCAAAATACCAGTGAGAGAAGAACTAAGAAAGATGGCCTCAACCTTTTACCCCGATAGAAATGACTTCAGCGAGTACATTCCTGGAAATGGCTGCCCCGAGTGCCGGGGAATGGGTTATAAGGGTAGAACCAGTATTAGCGAAATCCTAGTTGTTGACAACAATCTTCGTCAGATGATTGGTCAGAACGCTTCAGAGAGAGAGCTTGCTCAAGCTGCCGTGAAGGCTGGAATGCGAACGCTTTACAACGATGGGGTGCAGAAGGTGATCGACGGAGTCACTTCCCTTGAGGAGATAAAAAGAGTTGCCATAGAGTACTAGCCAGACTTCCTCTTCTCGATCCATACTTACGCATACTCAAACATACTCACAGAAGTCGTGAATAGTCGTCTTTTATCGCGAATAGTCGCATAATGCGCAAATAGCCTCCCCATCTCGCCGATGATAGTATTGAATCGGATAATTACAAATTCGGATAGGAGGTTTCTTTATGGCGTACAGAGTATTAGTTTGGGGCCTTGGCGCAATGGGAAGCGGAGTGGCCCGTAATGTTGCCAAGAAAGAAGAACTAAGACTGGTTGGAGCCGTTGAAAAGGATTCAGAAAAGATCGGAAAGGATCTTGGAGAATATCTCGACGGCAAGAAGACAGGTAGGTTGATCTATTCGGATGTGGGCGAGGCAATTGCCGAAACGAGACCAGACATAGTTGTAATAGCTACGAACTCCTTTGTAGAAGAAGTACTTCCCAAAATAGAGATGGCTGCAAAACACCACGTGGATATTCTTACGATAGCCGAAGAGATGGCCTTCCCATTCGCTTCGCATCCAGAGGAATCCGAAGTCCTCGAGAACATCGCCTGGCGTTATGGAGTATCTATTCTTGGTACGGGAATAAATCCAGGGTTCGTGCTTGACCTATTGATAATCGCTATGACAGGTGCATGTCTAAAGGTCGAGAGGATAGAAGCAAGAAGGATCAACGATCTTTCTCCCTTCGGAAAGACTGTGATGAAAACCCAGGGAGTAGGCACTTCACCTGAGGAATTCAAGAAGGGAATTGAGTCGGGAGAGATAGTAGGACACATAGGCTTCCAGCAGTCAATCGCAATGATTGGAAATGCTTTAGGGTGGAACATTGATAGAGTTGAAGAGACTCGTGAGCCAATCATATCAAGAACAGAGAGGAAGACTGATGTTGCACACGTAATGCCCGGTATGGTGGCCGGCTGCAGACATATAGGCCGGGGTTATTGTGGTGACAGACTAGTGATAGAGCTTATTCATCCCCAGCAGATCCTTCCGGAAATCGAAGGGGTCGACACTGGCGACTACATAGATATTTTCGGCGACCCGGAGATTCACCTTTCAGTAAAACCCGAGATTCCCGGCGGAAAGGGGACTATAGCCCTTGCTACAAACATGATTCCCGCAGTAATTGAGGCGACTCCCGGACTGATTGAAATGAGTGAGTTGCCTGTACCGAGGTGCTTGATCGACGAGATCAGGGAGATGTAACTATGAGTGCAATCAAGGGGCAGTGGGTCCAGATACACCGGATCCTCCTCGATATTGGCGAGAGAGCTCCCTCCGTTCCCGAGGACACGAAGAACGTCCCTCTTGAACTGAGAATCAGGGGCTTTCTCATTGAAGAGAAGGCCGAAGTCGGCGAAATGGTCACTGTAGAAACCGCCTCGGGGAGAAGAGTTCACGGAAAACTTGAATGCGTCGAGCCCACGCATGAACACAACTTCGGAGACAACATTCCCGAACTCTCTGAGGCCGGAATTGAACTAACTCGATGGCTTACTGGTGGCGATAGAGATGCAGAATAGATCATACGAATCAGTAATGGCGAGAAGAAAAGAGATAATGAAGGCATCTGTTGGAGTTGATTACGACAAATACGAACTCGAAGGGATTGCCTTCGACTACGAAGCGCTCATGAGAGATACTTCGTACCCTATTGAGGAGATCAGAAAAATTCAGTCAGAAACCGGAGTTGGGGATACCCCTCTGATTGAGCTCAAGAATATCACGAGACTCGTAAGAACAATCAGTGAACCGGGCAAGGGCGCTAGGATTTTCCTGAAAGACGAGGCGACTAACCCTTCGGGAAGCTTCAAGGACAGGCGTGCATCAGTGAGTGTTGCAAGGGCAAAGGAGCTCGGTTACAAAGGCGTAATCGCCGCGACTAGTGGAAACTACGGAGCTGCCGTTGCCTCTCAATCTATGAAAAGGGCTTTGAAGTGCATCGTTGTTCAGGAGTGTTATGACAGCAAAGGCAAAGGTCAACCTGAGATTCTCGAGAAGGCTCGCGCCTGTGAAGCTTACGGAGCAGAAGTAGCCCAGCTTACGGTCGGTCCGGAGCTCTTCTATTACTTCCTCCTTCTTCTTGAGGAAACTGGGTTCTTCAATGCGTCCCTCTATACACCTTATGCGATTGCGGGCATCGAGTCTTTGGGATATGAGATTGTGGAACAGTCAAATAGAATGATCGGAATGAATCCTGATTACGTCCTCGCTACACACGCCGGGGGAGGCAATCTCACGGGAACGGCCAGAGGTCTTAGAAAGGCAGGCGCAAAGGAAACACAAGTCGTTGGAGTCAGCGTCGATCTTTCTGGTCTTCACATGGCGAGCAATAGAGACTTCAACAGGAAATCCTTTACCACCGGTCACACTGGATTTGGAATACCATTTGCTGTTCTCCCGGATAGATCAGATGTTCCAAGGAATGCTGCAAGAGCCTTGAGATACATGGACAGGTACCTTCTCGTTACGCAAGGAGAAGTATTTTATGTTACTGAAATGCTTGCGAGACTTGAGGGCCTTCAGCGAGGTCCGGCAGGTAACACGAGTCTGACAGCAGCTATAGCTCTTGCCAGAGAACTACCCGAAGACAAAACAATAGTAGTCCAGGAAACCGAATATACAGGTGCAGGTAAGCTACCCAGCGCACAATTGACCTTTGCTAGAGAAAACGGGATAGAGATTGTGAGGGGAGACCCTTTAGCCCTGGATGCTCCGGGCAAGACAATATCTATCCCTGAGAGTTACTCTCAGATTGCTTACAAAGAAGTGAACATGACAGACTTAAGGAGATCCTATATAAAACAACTGATTAGACGGGAGGTTACATTGATCGAGAGCGATTACGAATACTTATCCGAAGAGCTCAAGACTGATGTAGCTAAAGTCAAGGAATTGGTTAAGGAGGTAAGTGCTAATGTCGATTCAGAGAACTGATGATTTTGAAAAGCGAAGCCTGCACCTGCAGAACCTTTCAGACGAGGATCTAGACAGTAGGTTCTGGGAGCTTGCGGACAAGATCGTCGAGCCGCTGATAGAACTAGCAGAAGGAAACACGAGTCCTTCGATCGAGCGTTCAGTACTTTTGCGGATGGGGCTGGACAGTTTTCAGGCCGGGGCTATCGTCGCTAAGGCCGTTGAATTTGGTCTCCTTGGCAAGGGTGCCGGGAATCTTGTCCTTTCATACGCCAAGAAGACGTCACAACCTTTAGAGAAAGCTGAGGAAGATCTTGCAACAGGAAAGGGCTGGGAAGAACTTGTCACCTTCTTCAGAGGAGGTGGGGAAAGTGCTGCCCGTTAACGAAAAGCTGAAGGTCGAGGAGATTCTTAAGGATCTGCAGCATTATGCTCCGAGAAGAAAGGGCTGGACATGGAGAAAGAAACTGCCCAAAGGAACGAGAGTCGATGGTTTCCAATATGATCAGATTTCCGAACCGTTGAAGAACAGCATAGGACTACCGGCCGCGCACTATTTTGAGAACATTGATCCGCAACCCGATCCCGTCATTACCTCCGAGATTGCCTCCGGCAGATTTGAAGATGACATCAGAAGAATGAGAATGGCTGCCTGGCATGGTGCCGACCATATCATGGTTATAAGGACACTAGGCCAGAGTCATATTGACGGTCTGATTGAAGGAACACCCGAAGGGATAGGAGGCATTCCTATCACACGAAAACAGCTTAGAGCTACTCGAAAAGCTTTGGACGCCATTGAAGAAGAAGTTGGAAGACCGATAAACTTCCATTCTTATATTAGTGGAGTGGCAGGACCTGAAATCGCTGTTCTCTTCGCAGAGGAAGGTGTCAACGGCGCTCATCAGGACCCTCAGTACAACGTTCTTTACAGAGGAATCAATCCTGTGAGATCCTTTGTCGATGCGGCAGCTGCCAAGAAAATCATGGCAAGCGTTGATATGCTTCAAATAGATGGCGCCCACAACGCGAATGCCTCTGCCAAGAGAGCATGGAAAGTCATGCCCGAACTCCTCGTACAGCATGCGATTAACTGCGCTTTCTCTGTAAAGGTGGGGATGAAGAAAGATTTGATCGCTCTCTCAACGGTTCCCCCTGTTGTCTCTCCCGCCCCGGAGTTCAAACTGAACTTTATCTACGCAATAACTCTGAGAGAACTATTCAAAGATTACAGATTTAGGGCTCAGATGAATACCAGATATATCGAATCAGACTTGATGGATGCAACAAGAATTCATGTGCTAGACACTCTGATTTCGAGACTAACCAAAGCAGACATCCAGTCCACCATAACTCCCGATGAAGGTCGAAATGTTCCGTGGCATGTCAACTCCATAAGGGGCATCGAAACCGCAAAACATGCTCTCTTGGCTCTGGATGGAATCAAAGACCTACTCCAGATCAACGAAGAGGTCGTGAGACCAAAGATTAGAGAGCTGAAGATGCGCGCCATCCTAATGATGGAAGAGATACTGGAAGCAGGCGGATACTTTGAAGCTGCCGAGAGGGGCTTTTTTGTTGATAACGGACAGTACCCCGAGCGCAATGGCGACGGCATTGCGAGACCGAAGGACGGTGGGATCGGTGCCGGCACCGTTGTTCCTAGGGATGCTGAATACTTTGCCCCCGTATGTGAGCACTTCGGATACAACAATCTCCCTGAGGGAATCAAATCGCCCGATGAACTCATAGGTGGTTGCACCCTGCATGACAGATCAAAGATAAAGTACATAGACGAACTCGATGAATCCGATAACGTTAATCTTAGAATCGCTCAGCAACTGGAAGACAGGGAGAAAGGTCTGATATCTCCCGAGGTCGAATGGTGGGGCGACGGTTGGGTTCAGCTAGATTTGACCATCCCCGATGACCCCGATCATGCCGAGGCCGCAGCTCTTGAGATTGCGAAGAGGATGGGCTTTGTAGAAGCAGCAGTCATAAGCAAGACCATCCTCCATCCGATTGAGGGGACTTATCTTGAGCTAAAAGCAAAGGTCCCGTTCAAGATAGAGAGAGGCTCACTAAAACTACCTGAGAAGCCTGATCTATTAACCGAAGAAGAGATCGTTTCCTTCGTCGAAGGACATCCAATGAGGGTGGTGGCCGGGACGGTCGGCAACGACGAACATTCGGTTGGAATAAGGGAGATCCTAGATATTAAGCACGGAGGAATTGAGAAGTTCGGCTTCAAGTACACCTACCTCGGTACAAGTGTTCCTCCGGAGAAGTTCATTGATGCGGCCATAGAAACCGGTGCCGAAGCAGTTCTTATCTCCACGATTATCACTCACAACGAAGTCCACGTAAGCAATTTGACGAAGATTTCTCAGCTCGCTATAGAAAAGGGCGTACGAGACAAATTGATCTTCATTTCGGGTGGAACCCAGATTACAAATGATCTGGCCGTTTCCTGTGGAATGGATGCCGGATTCGGACGCGGAACAAAAGGCATTCACGTAGCATCCTTCCTTGTGAAGAAGAAAAGAGAGCTCCTGAGATAGCTTCCGGTTAACAAGAAGGCGGCACTTGCCGCCTTCTTTGCGTTATACTTGAACAGATGAGTGAGCAAATCGAATTACTAGTAAACGAGACTATAGACGAAATAAGAGATCTCACTGAAAGCGGCAGGCTTACAGTTGCGTTTTCAGGGGGTTTGGATTCTACTCTTGTGGCCGTGCTGGCTTCGAGGGGTCTTGGACGGGAAAGGGTGAAGCTTGTAAACGTATGTTTCGGACCATATTCATATAGCAGAGGTCTTGAAATAGTAGCTTCCCTTGCAGACAAAATGAGGCTCAGGCTGGAATTCACGCCGGGATACGAAGCCCAAGAAAGGGTCTGGAAGGACGGTCCTTCGTGCAATAGATGCACTAGACTTGCGAAGCTACCGGCGATAAGATCCGGAGTTTTGGGTCTTGTTGCGACGGGTGCCAACCAATCGGACACCTGGGGAAAGACAGGGATCGTCATCAAGGATGGATTCTACGCTCCCTTGAGGAAATGGACAAAGAAACAGATAGAGAATGCGCTGAGCTACCTTGGTATCGAAGTGCCAAAGATTGGAGAAGCGCCCGTTAGGGAAGGCTGCAAGCTGAAGCATCTCCTAAAGATTATGGCGAACCCGGCTTATCACGGATACTCGGTTGCTATTGCGAATGAAGTTCTACTTGATCAGCTCGAGGATTTCACTCACACTCTTGCTAACGTAAAAGTGATCGGTCCCCTGTCAAGAAACATCGCTTTAATTAACGTCTGTCCACTTCCCCCAATAGAAATAAGGGAGAGAATCAAGAGCTCACTTCTGGACATAGACGTGATTGATGAAGTAAGATGGGTAGAAGGACCTTCAGTCCTCAAGATTTCGGCCAATCCAGGGCTCTATAATAGCAGAGAGGCAAGAAGATGGGTATTAAACGGGAGACTGGCTCCGGAGTTTGCTTTCCCCATAGAAGTTGAGTGGGTGAAGTCCAGAAACAATAGATTAGAGACATTTCAGGTAGTAGATTGTTGGAGGTTGAAAGATGATTCGGCTCATTGTGATTGATCTGGATGGTACTCTCCTCGACAGCGAGAAGAAGATCCCACTTGAAAACGAGTATGCGATAAGACGAGCTCTGGATATGGGTGTAGCAGTCTCCATATCCACCGGAAGAAGCTATGTTTCGGGCCACAAATACGCCGAGCAACTTGGCATAGACGTACCCATTTCTTATCAGAATGGCGCTCTAGTGACGTACGGTCACGGAGTGAATACTGAAGTAATTTCAAAATCACTACTTGAAGCGGACAAAGCAAGATTCCTGTTCAAAAAGGCTTTGGAGAAATCCCTTAACGCTCTTGTCTTCTTCGATTTCTTCAGACTCCCGGATATTTCCACCACCAAACCTTCAGATTCTCCATACAGAGGATACTACAGTAACAACAGATATAGGATGATGTTTGAAGATAATCCGCTAATGCGGATCAAGGATGAAGGTATTCCTGAAATCGCTCTTGAAGGCAAAGAAGACAGAATTCAGGAGCTTCTCAATGAATCGAATTCTCACCTCGAGAACGTAACCGTTATCAAGAACGACAATGTTGAAGAGCACGCCTTCTACGAGTTTTTCGGACCAGGTGTGGGAAAGGAAAATGGCCTGATACATATACTGGAATATCTTGGGCTGAGCTGGAGAAGCGTCGCATATATTGGCGACAATTTCAATGATGTTGAGATACTGAAGGAGGCCGAATTACCCGTGGTAATGGCAAATGGGCCGGACGAGGTGAAGCGGCACGCAAAACTGGTGACTGAAAGAGATAACGATAACGGCGGTGTGGCAGAGGCAATAGAGAGAATCCTGGCAACCAGGGGTGAGCGATAGTGGCCTTAGTTCTCCTTTCAGCAGTCCTTACTGCGCTTTCGATGCCCGGCATGCTTTGGGGTTACTTGATTTGGATTGCACTTATCCCGTTCTTCATCTCCATGAAGGAAGTAACTCCGCTGAAGGGGGCTTTGAAGGCCTTTGTCTGGGGTTTCGTCTATCTGCTCATAACCCACTACTGGGAACTACCTGTCCTAACCGTGAATGTTCCGGAAGTCTTGAATTCATTCCCAAACTTCATCGGAATAGTAGTATATTTCCTGATGGGTGTAGTAATCGCAGTTCCCTTCCTTGCTTTCGGTTTCATCTACGGGTTGTATCAAAGGTTCTTCGAAAGGTATCCTGTACTTCTCAGCCTATTTGCCGCATCGTTTTTCACAGTCACAGAGCATCTCAGGGAGATAGGCCCACTCGGATTCACGAACGGGAGGCTATCTGACGCTCTTCTAAACGAACAGCTGGGAATAGCTCAGCTTCTTGCGGTTGGTGGACCGCTACTCCTTGTCTTCATAATAGTCTTTGTCAACCACTACTTGTCTCATCTCTTCATGGAACGCACAAGAGACAGAGCCTTATTGATTGTCATTTCTGTCGCTTTCGTGGCTCTTGCGAATGCCGCGATGAGTAGTTTTGTGCCTATTCCGTATTCTTCCGACAAATATGAAAGCACACTTTACGCGCTTCAAACAAATATCTCCATGCACATGAAGTATTACCAGCCTCCCGACGAGACCTTGAGAGTGGTCTCGAGAGCGCTGAGAGAAATTCCCGAAGGTTCCGTAGTAATCTTGCCGGAAGCAACTTTCATGAGCGATATAAGAAGTAATTCAACCGGCTCGCAGCTTCAACAGATTGCAAGCGAACGCAACTTAAGGATTTTGGTGGGATTTCCCACATACAACGATAACAACTACAATCAGGTTAGGTTTGTAGATGGAGAGGGCTTCTCAGATGAATTCTACGCTAAAGTCCAGCTCACTCCCTTTGTTGAGTTTCTCCCATGGCCAAGAGTATTTGGACTCTTCAGTTTCCTTAAGTTCCTCGACTACTTCAATCCAGGCCAACAATTCACAATCTTTTCCGTAGATGAGCACAGGATAGGAGCACAAATCTGTTTCGACTCTCTATACAGCAATGTCTCGCGAAATCTCACTCGCAACGGTGCAACAGTGATCGTCATTGCCACAAACGACGGTTGGTTCAATATATCGACGGCTCTTCAACAACATCTATCAAAAAGCATCGCCAGAGCAATAGAAAACAGAAGATATGTGATTCAGGTATCCAACACCGGGATTTCAGCGGTAATCGATCCCTATGGCAGGATTGTAAAGCGACTGCCCACTTCGAAGGAACTGACGGCCGAGTATGTTGTTGGCGAATTCCAGTATCTTCCGAGGGTAACGACCACCCTATATACCAGGTTTGGGAACTGGTTCTTCTGGTTCTCTCTTCTTCTAGGAATAGCTTTAATAATACTTGGAGGTGTTGTTCTTTGAATTACCGTGAGAGAGCAAAAACAATTCTCGAGACCCTCAACAGAGTTATTGTTGTGGGTTTCTCAAAGAATCCGGAAAAGGCGGCTAACTACGTTCCTACATATCTTATTGAAAAGGGGTATCGCGTGATACCTGTTAATCCGAGCATGGAAGAATACAGCGGCCTAAAAGTATACCCGGATCTTGAATCAGTCGTGGCCGACGGAATAGAGCTTGAAGTAGTTGACATCTTTAGACCCTCTGAGGAGGCGGAATCAGTCGCCTTGAAGGCCATAGAGCTGGGAGCAAAGGCTGTTTGGCTGCAGAAGGGTATAACGAGCGAAAAGGCTGCAAAGGTTGCCGCAGAAAAGGGAGTTCTTTACGTAGAAGACTTGTGCATGTTCGAGGAACATAGGAGAATATCGCTGTGACGCAAGTCCCGTACTTGGTAGCGGGTGCGGTCTAGGGTGTCGGAAAGAGCTCTTAAACGTCGTACGAGTTAGCTGGTGCGGGGTAGGGGTAGATGATGGTGGTTGGCCTGAAGCAAGAGCGAGAGCTAGAACTTGGTCATTCAGAAAACAAATGAAAGTTATGCAATCAGACGCAACGGACTTTGTCCATGATGTCTTGGCACACCCTGGCAAGGATCCGCATTTGAAAGTCCATGAGAGAGATCACTGGTTCTCGTTTGAGGGATGGATGAACTCTGGAAACATAGACCGTGATGCTGAAACAATTTCGCATGCGGTAATTGCGGGTATAGGGTATAGGGTATAGGGTCTGGGCGGTTCGGTGAACAGAAGCGGTCAACCCTTTGAGCGATTCTTGAGAAACCGCGGTTGGTGGTGCAGCGGTAGGAATGAGCAAAGTGAAACAGGCTGACCGTTGAATGGTTCTCCGTTTGCCAAGAAAAGCATCAGTTGGAAGTTCCAAGTTGCAAGTTGTAAGAAAAAGCAAGAGACCGGGGTTGGGGGTAGGAAAGAACGAGAGAACCTGGTTGACCGTTGAACGGTTCTCCGAGGAGAACCCGTTGTTCGTTCCAGAGCGAGTACCTGTTCTTCGTTCTTGGTTAAGGCAAAAAACCACGAATGGAATTATGATCTTCGATCTTATCCAAGGACAGGTCCATGATCTGGGACGAAGGACTAAGGACGACTCTTCACAGCGTACAGCGTTATCTTGTAAGCGGCTCTTTCCCCGCGAAGCGGGCCTTGCGTTTACTGATGCTCTTCAGTGCATTGTGTCCAGCGAAGCAGCCCCGCCCTCGCCGACGATGCTCGGCGCTCTATCTGTTAACTGGATGTAAACATCGAGTCCCGAAAGGACGTAAATCGAATCTCTTTGCCCGATCCTACTATTCCGTTCTCTGTGCAGTCCAGTCATGAGGCCCAGACTTGTAGCCGCCGTCGATATAAACAGTCGCCTTCCCACTCATCCCAACTGAGTCGAACTTGCCTGCAAATTGAATTGTTTCTCCTCCCTCATAGCTTGAGTAGAGAAAGGAGATGTTGTCCTTGGAAGTGGTCCCGGAAATTGTTCCATAGTTTGCAGTATGGATGTGGTTTCCCAGATAACCGGAGAGCTTGCCCTTGTCGTGAGTAGATATCTGCATGAAGGCCGTGAAAGTCTCCGATTCACTTCTAATAACTGAAAGGTTCCATGCGCCAACAAGACTTCTCGTTTTCGCAACCGACAGGCACCCGGTAAGCACCATCACAACTGCAATTGCTAAGACAACCATAAGAGATACGCGTTTCATAATCGACACACCTCGCTATAAAGAGTGATAACACAATTTTGGTAGGCATTGAGGTTGACTCAAAGCACTAAGAACTGAATTCCGAAACCAGCTTTCGTAAGATCAAACATCTCTATCCATTTCACAGAAGCAGACACATCAAAAAGAGAGAATTAGCAACTACAATATCACTATATCATTCTCGGTATCAGTTACGATTATTTAATCACGTATCTCACGTGGGGAGGACCGTCTTCCCCTCAAAAAACTCCGCCGCTACACGCGCTCCTCCTTCAAGGGCGGATTTAAGATTAATATCATCAGGAGTTAAGTACAGCAAATATTGTCATGGGAGAAGGAGCATCACATGATTTCTCATGAACTCCCTGACTTATGGTTAGGGATTAGCATTATGGCTCGCAGGCGAATTGACTGACTCTGTCCTCCCGTAGCGCCTGCCCTGATAAGCCTGCCCCAATGAGCCTGCCCCAATGAGCCTGCCCCAATGAGCCTGTCCCAACGAGCCTGTCCTGAAGATTTCCTGTTCAGGGATTCTGTTTGGGAGCCTGCCCTGAAATGGTTTTGTTCAGGGTCATCCCGTGATGCACCTGCACGGGATCTCGCCCTGAAGAGCCGCTGTACGCTTAAAAACGGTGAACTCGCTGATCGCTGCTCAAAACGGCGTTGTCCGTTACGGTCCAACGTCCTCCGAGAGCATTTCAAGAGACTTATAGAGTTTATTGGCTTTTGCTCTGGTGACTTGGAACTGATGACGAGAGAGACAATTAAGTACATCATACTTAACTACAAAGCCATATGTGGTACAATATAGTGAACTTAATGGAGGTGCGAGATGATAGATCTTCAACCTTTTTTCGAGATCCACGAAAGAATGCTCTCATCAACTCCCGAGTCTTTCAAGCGCTATGCCTATTACCGGATCAACTGGGAAGACCGTCTTCTTGGAATTGTTGGTGCGCGCGGCTGCGGCAAAACAACGCTGCTTCTCCAGAAGATTCTTGAGAAGAGAGGAGTCGATTGCCTCTATATCTCGGCAGACAATCCTCTGGTTTTGAAGGAAAGTATTTATGCAATAGGAGATGCTTTCTTCAAGATCGGAGGGAAGACACTCATTGTGGACGAGGCTCACCGGCAAACCGGCTGGTCTAACGATATTAAGGCGTTATACGACGCTCATCCGACGAAGCAGATCTACTTCAGTGGAAGCTCGAAGTTCTCGGTTTTAATGGGAACGGCAGATCTTTCAAGACGGGCAGTATTGCATGAATTGAAGCACCTCTCTTTCAGGGAGTTCTTGAATCTGGAGACCGGGAGCGACTTCTCCGCAGTGTCACCTGAAGAGCTTCTACAAAACCATAGAGTGATGAGCAATACGATGCTGAGATTTGAGCCGCTGAAGCTATTCAGGGAATATCTGAGAGTTGGCTCTTATCCCTTCAGGATCGCTTCGGATTCTTATTACGAAAGGTTGCTGAATGTTCTGGACAAATCGATCTATCAGGATGTCGTTCAGGAGAATTCACTTAGGGGCGAGGCGGCCTCAGTAGCCAAGAAGATCATTGCCTTTGTGGCCACCAGTGTAGTTCCTTCAATATCTCCGGAATCGCTTTCTCGGGATCTGGGAATTAGTAAGGTAACACTCTATGCCTATCTTGATTCACTGGAGAGGGCGGGAGTTTTGAGAAGAGTCCCGCCGTGCGGTAGAGGCTTGAAGGGACTCCGCAGTGGTTCGAAAGTATTCTTGGGTGAGACGAACATCTACTACGCTTTGGGACTGTCGCAATGGAATCTCGAAAGCAATATGGGAACGATAAGAGAGGCTTTCTTTGTCTCTCAAGTAAGTCACCTTGGAATCTGCGTGCCGAAAAATGGAGACTTCGCTTTGAGCCTAAAAGATACGGAGATAGTATTCGAAATTGGTGGTGCCCACAAAGGCAAGAAACAGCTAAGAGACGTTCCAAACGGCATTGTGTTGAGAGATGGAATTGAAACGGGATTTGGAAATGTCCTTCCACTCTATCTTCTTGGTTTTCTCTATTGAGCGTAAGAGCAGTTCCGGCGCGTTGCGCCCAAGTTCTTCGTTCCGACGCTGCGCGTCCAGGTTCTTGGTTCGCAAGAGCGAAAGAACGGCCAGTAAAGGCTTCGCCTTCGCCAGTATCGCTTCGCGGGCAGAAGATCGGTGGAGAGTGGAGCGTTGAGAGTGGAGAGAAAAAGCATTGTCGAGACATTCGATTCGCTCATGAGAAAACACACCCCGTCGGCAGGAGCATGCCGCCACCCCTCTCCCAGAGGGGATTTCAGATCAAAAGCCGAAGAGCGGCCGTGTTCTTTTCGGAGAACGTAGGACAACGGACGTCTCTCACGCTCTTCTGAACCAATAACAAAGCTCCTAGCTCCGGAACGAAGAACCGATCTTATACTGTCATACCGGACCCCGATCCGGGATCCCCTCCTTTGAACCGCCAGTCGCCGCGTGGGTGGATCAGAGGTTAGGGGTGTGTGGTTAGAGGTCAGAAGATCAAGATCCTTGCGCTCTTCACACCTCTCGCCTCTGGCCTTTACCAAGAACGGTACACGTGGACACGAAGCGTCGGAACTAAGAACCGCTCTTTTGCTCTTTCCAAGGACGGATCCACGGTCTTGGACGCTGGACTATGGACGGGTTTTTGCTCTCCCGCTCTTTCGAAGGATGGTTTTTTCCTCTTCTTCGAGTGAAATCACTTTTTTACTATCTGAAGAGTTGTAATATCGACTTTTCTTCCTTGAATAGAGTTTAGATACCAGTAACCGATGTCGGCACTAGTGTCACCAATATTGTATATAAGGTCCCAATTGAGATCGTTTGTTAGGACTGATCTCTCTGATGAATCTAGAAAGTTGAAGTGGAAATTGTGATCCTCATCAGGCATTATTCTTAGGAGTCTTCCCGCCGGTTTATACACTATGCCTTCAAAAGAGCTAGCCCAGAAAGAAGCGTTGAGAGATAGATCTTCAAACCTATAATCGACACCGGTTGCCTTATCTTTCCAATCTCTGGGATATCTTCCGTTCTTCTCAAAGAACCCTTTGATTAGGTTCACGAACCCAATACTTATCTCTGCGAAAGTCGAACCGAAAGGTGTAAGAGGCGCTACTGTTCCTGCACCCAGAAGTTTATAGTAGAGAGTTCTGGAGTTCATAGATTCCTTTCCGAGTCCATTATCAAGAAAAGCATAGTCATCTACTCCGAATGGGATTCCCTGCCTTGAATCAACAAGAACACTGGAGACAGTCTCGAAATCAGCCTCACGATTTGTGAATACGAAGTAGTTATACTCGCCATCTTCGCCAATCTTCCACGCAGCCCCAAACAGAGAAGGATCAACATTCCTTCCGAGTTCGTTTATTGTCTGGGGTAGTTCTCCGTCAAGGTAGATTTTGTTTGCGAAGGCCTGGGAGAGTGTCTTTAGGTCTCTTGCGACAGCAACGGCCGCGGATTTTCGCATGGCGTTCATTCCGATAGGAGTCACAACGGCTATAAGGGCAGCGATAACGGCAAGGACTATCAGCAATTCTACTAGTGAAAAACCCTTTCCTCTGTGATCTCTAAAACACTCTTCTCTCATATTATTCCACTCTCCCCAATTATGGTCGACTGTGTCAATGCAACATCGTGCCAGCATACTTGATTCATCTCATCGAAGCCTTCGTAATTAACTGCAAAGCTCAAGTTAATTTAGTCCTGTGAGTCAAGAAAGTTCTTTAGATGTCTAAAAGTGACTGAAGAAATACCTTCTCGAACCGATGTGGAAGATTTTCATTCAACTGTGGTCGGGGATAGCAGGTAACTGGTTAGAGAAAGCAAAGCGAGGTCGGTTAGCGGTTCTCCGCTCTCCGAGGATAATCGGTTCTTCGTTCCAGAGCGAGTACCTGTTCTTCGTTCATAGAATTCGCTGATCGCTTGTAAAAGCTCAGTTGCA
>NZ_DJGL01000001.1:0-13005 GCF_002432735.1 Mesotoga sp. UBA5847
CTTCTTGGCACACTGCAACTTGCATCTTGGAACTTGGAGCTGATGATCAAGAACCAGGACGCGCAGCGTCGGAACTTAGAACCGCTCTTCTCCCGCTCTTCCAAGGAAGTACGAGGGACGGTTCTTCCCGCTCTTTCAGCTCTTGCCAAACCCTAGACCCCAAACCCGAGACCCGCACCTGCTTGCCCTCTTCGGCCTGACGACAGTAGGGTCTCTTACGTCGAAGAACTTCCTGAAGGGATTCATAAGCACTGCTCTAGGCGTCATCATAAGCTTGATAGGAATCGATCCGATAATGGGAACCCCGAGATTCACGTTCGGTTCGACGAGGCTTCAGGCCGGTATTTCCCTGATAGCCGCTCTGATCGGGCTGTTCGGTTTTTCGGAGATTCTCGTTCAGATAGGTCAGCGTTCTCTCGATCCCATTTCCGGAAAGCAGGGAAAGGAGAAGGTTGGTTTTCGGCAGCTATTGAGACACATTTTCCTTTCACTGCAGTCGGCAGTGATAGGTACGTTCATAGGTGCTCTGCCGGGCACGGGTAGTCCAGTAGCTTCTCTGATTGCTTATGATCAGTCAAAGAAGACCGTTAGGAAGCCAGAAGTACCCTTTGGAGAAGGGGCCGTTGAGGGAATAGTTGCCAGCGAGTCTGCTAATAATGCCTGTATAGGTGGAGCACTCATACCGATGCTTACGCTTGCCGTTCCCGGTGATGCGGTTACTGCGGTCCTTCTATCTGCAATGTACGTTCACGGTTTGAGACCCGGACCCCTGCTTTTCACGCAGACTCCCGATCTCTTCTATGTAATTCTTGCTGCGGGAATAATTAGTTCACTGTCGATAATCGCTCTCGGAATCAGTGTGGCACCGCTAATGGCCAGAATGGTGCTGATTCCGAAGAAGATCCTGCTTCCTGTGGCAGCAATTCTGTATAATTGGCGCTTATGCAATAAACTCAAGTGTATTCGACGTCCTGATTATGGCCATCTTTGGCCTGATTGGCTTCGTTATGAGAAGGAAGGGATACTCGGTGGTGCCAATGGTTCTCGGTATTGTGCTGGGATCGTTGATGGACGCCAATTTCAGAAGAGCGGTATCGCTGGCTTCGGCAGGAGACAATCTGATAATCTCAATGTTCTCCAGACCTATCAGCCTCATACTGATAGCCTTCATACTAATATCGCTGTTTTCAAATTTCGAGTTTGTCAAGACCGGAGTGAGGAAGCTCTTCTCCAGAGGGTCTGACAAAGGACAGGAGGAATGAAAATGATAGCCTTTGCTTCCAGGCATAACCTCTCAGGGAGGCTCTCCGTACCCGGTTCAAAGAGCCATACAATATGAGCGGCCCTCATCGCCGCGATGGCAAACGGGCTCTCAACCATAAGAAACCCTCTTCCCAGTGAAGACTGTCTTTCAGCGACAAGAGCCGCAAAGGCCTTCGGATCGGACGTGAAGATCGAAAGGGAGTATGGACTATCCAGAGCACTCAGGATGGCTTGAAAGTTCCCAACGATATGATCGACTGCGGCAATTCCGGAACGACCTATTACTTCGCCACGGCTATCTCCGGAACTCTGAGCGATTACGTTGTTTTGACGGGTGATTACCAGATCCGCAGGAGACCCGTGGGAAAACTATTGGATGCGATGAGAGATCTGGGAGCCTTTGCCGTAACCACAAGGAAGAACAGCAATGCGGCTCCTGTTATAATTAAAGGCCCCATGAGGGCCGGCACGATCGTTTTTGTTAGAATGATGTCCCAGTACATTTTGGGAATGCTTCTGGCCTCCGCAAGGATAAAAGGCAAGACAAGAATTGAAGTCCAAAAAGCCATAGAGAGACCTTATCTGCAGATGACGGTGGATTGGATGACCGAACACGGGATAAAAATCGAATACGACGAGAAAAACTACAGCTTCTTCGAAGTGGAAGGCCCCCAGGAATACAAAACGGTCGAAACTTCAATACCAAGCGACTGGGAATCCGTTGCATTCCCTCTTGTAGCGGCGCTGGTTACGGATTCCGAGATTGTGATAGAGGATCTCGATCTTTCCGGAAGCCAGGGAGACTCAGTAATCGTGGATATCTTGAAAGAGATGGGTGGAGACGTAACTATCGACGGGGCTACCAACTCTCTAAAGGCCAGGGGGGAAACAAACTCAGGGGAATCACCATAGATTGTTCCGACATTCCCGATGCTCTGCCCATACTAACAGTCGCAGCATGCTACGCTGAGGAAGACACCGTACTGAGGGGAATAGAAAGCATAAGAGTGAAAGAGACCGACAGAGACGAGGTAATGAAAAGGGAGCTCTCAAAAATGGGAGCATCGATCGAGGACACTGATCGTGAAATGATTATCCATGGCGCCAAGAAGCTAACCGGAGAAGAGGTCGAAAGCCACGACGACCATATAGTGGCTATGTCACTCGCCGTCGCGGGACTCTTCTCAGAAGGCGTCACGGAGATAAGCAATGCAGAATGTGTCTCGGTCTCCTTCCCGGGTTTCTACGAACTCATGAACGATGTTGGAGCTGGATTCGAGACCGAATAGAGTCACACGTCTCGAGAAGATATCTAGCATTTGTCACTTTTAGGATGGAAATCATAGAGAACATCACTCATGAACCCCGGCTTCTCGGCCGGGCTTCTTTTATACCGGGCGCTTTCTGAAGATCAGAGTACCGACTGAACTTCCTAAGTACTTTTCATCGTGCTCTTAAGAACGGAACCTTTTCGAGAATCCTCGAAATGACTCAGCGATTGATTCTTCTCGAAATTTCAGTTGAATCAGCTCTTCAGAGAAAGAAACTCAATTTGTGAATTTCAAGTCTCGTTGCCAATCAAAACTGGATCTTCATTCAGCTACACTCGGTAACCTTTCACATATTACTCTTCCACCTCCCGCAGGAGAGGAAACTACTTCTCTTCAACACAGACAGACTTCCTTTTCCAGTCTTCATTTGCTACTTGCAGTACTGATCTCTAGGAGCATTATTGCAGACATTATCTGCAGTGCGAGCGCGTTTCAGATGAATGAACTACCGACTACTACTTGACTGACTCTCTTTCAGATATTCACGCCTCATTGGGATCGTATTCGGCAGTAATATCTGAACTTGGTTTCTCTGTTTATGAAGAAGTATAATCTATTTAGGGTTGTCTATACACAGATTCCAACTGTTTTAGGCTTTTTTACTTCATTTCGATCGCTGATGGCGATCAAATTTTTTCAGAGGAGGTTCATATGAAAAAGGCTTTGGCTACTCTCTTATGTCTTGTTTTTCTTGTAGGAATTGGGTATTCAGTAATCACGATGGAAATGGGAGTTCTTCTTGCTTCCAATTCGGGAATCGTTGCGGCCGGTAATCCTTACGCATCTGCGGCAGGTGCTGAGATTCTGGAGAAAGGTGGAAACGCAATAGACGCGGCAATCGCCGTGAGTCTAGCACTTGGAGTTGTCGAGCCGTACGCGTCAGGTATCGGTGGCGAGGGATATGCTGTCGCCTCGTTCAATGGAGAGAAGATCGCTGTCGATTTCAGAAGCTCTGCCCCATGGCTGGCGTCCGTAGAGAACGCTGAAGCTCTTGGATTGACAACCAGTGATCTGAGAACGGGGCCTCTTAGCATATGCACCCCGGGAGTCCTTGCCGGAATTATAGAGCTGTGGCTTCACGGAGGCTCATTGCCCTTTGCCGAACTGATTGCACCGGCGATACGACTTGCAAGTGAAGGGTTTGTTGTGAACAATACCTTTGCGTCAACTTGTGGAAGTAGTTACGACGTACTGATGGAAAATGCTCCCGGATTCCTGAAGGATGGACTTTTCGCATGGGAAGCAGGCGATATCGCCACGAACCCAGAGCTGGCCGAAACCTACAGATACCTTGCAGAAAACGGACCACAGGCATTCTACAAGGGAGAACTTGCAGACAAGATCTCCAATCTTATTGAATCTAAGGAAGGGTTCCTTAGAAAGACAGATCTTGAGAACTACAGGGCTCTAGTGAAAGAGCCTCTTCACGGAACATACAGAGGCTACGACCTCTTCGTACCGAGTATTCCGGTTGGAGGCCCATACCTGATAGAGACTCTGAATATTCTTGAACACTTCAACTTGTCCGCTTTCAACTGGGACGACCCACTTGTTATGAACATTATTAGCCAGGCGCTGACATTCGCAATGATAGATCTTCTCTCTTACAGCGGTGACCCTGAGTATGTGTATGTGCCTGTCGAAACACTTATTACAAAGGACTACGCGAAGACACGGTTCATGAATATCGATCTGAACCAGGCTCTAGACAGTGAACTATTTTACACGGACTATCTGGGCAGGCCAGATCTCTTTGAAAACACAGATTCTTACATTGAGGCGATGTTAGCTGGCGCCGGAGTAATCGAACTGGAACCATCTTCCGCAGGAGTCGGAGAAGATACTACTCATTTCGCGGTAATCGACAGAGACGGAAACGCTGTAGCCTGGACGCAAACCCTGTCTTCTTTCTTTGGTTCAGGAGTTTATCTCGA
The DNA here is from genome assembly GCF_002432735.1 of Mesotoga sp. UBA5847. Taxonomy (NCBI): domain Bacteria; kingdom Thermotogati; phylum Thermotogota; class Thermotogae; order Kosmotogales; family Kosmotogaceae; genus Mesotoga; species Mesotoga sp. UBA5847. The sequence continues at coordinate 4,529 of NZ_DJGL01000001.1, forward strand.
TGGCTTCTTCATAAACAACGAGATGGGTAACTTCACACTGGACGACACATCAAGAGGACTCGTTCCAGGTAAGAGACCGGTAACGACAATCTGCCCTACAATTATTGAGAAAGATGGAAAGGTCGTTTATTTGGTCGGTACTCCAGGCGGTTACTATATACAATCAACTATAACGAATGTAATAGTTGACCTCATTGATTTCGGGATGACACTCGATGAAGCTCAGATGAAGCCGAAGATAATCGGTTCTCCTAACTACCCCGAATTCAGAATGGAGACGGGATATCCCGAAAACACAAGATTGTTCCTTGAAGAAATCATGGGTCACACGGTAAGGGAGTTTGATTTCCCATACCGCTCGTTTGGCTCTCTTAACCTAATTCAGATACAACCGGACGGACTGGCAATAGGAATCGGAGCCTTCAGAAGAGAAGGAGGGGCCTCAGCTCCTGAGTATTGAGGAGAATGATCATGAGAAGAACGATACTAATAGTTGGATTGCTGATCGTCTGTATTGCCTGCTTTGCGCAGGAAAATGAGCAAGTAAGGTTCGAGCAGCCGGTGATAGTGACCTCCGCTGGTCAGTCTCCCGGTGCTCTTCAGTTAACAGTAGTCGCCAAAATGGCGAAGATCGAACACACTTTCGAAAAGCTGCTTAACGCCGATCAGTTTGAAATTGAAACATACAAAACGCTAATGATAGTCGTTGGCGCAAGTGGAAAGGGTCTAGGAGCCGCAGGGATAGAGATTGACGCGGAACTTCAGAGAGTCTTGCTTCTCGCTCAGAAGGCCAGAGAATACGGGACCAAAATAATCGTTGGCAACCTTGAAGGAGAGTCTCGGAGAGGCTCTTCATCCGATGAAATCCTGTTGGCTTTAGCGCCATATGCCGACGCTCTCTTTGCTAAAGTCGACGCTAATCAAGACGATTTGTTCACCAAGATAAGTGAGGAGAGATCCATTCCCCTCAAGCTTTTCGAAAAGACAGTGGATTTAGTTGAAGTTCTCAATGAATTCTTTGTGAGATAGATTATAGGGGCCTTAGGCCCCTTGCTTTTCTCTAAACGATCGGAGGTAATAGCAAATGAGAAAAACTCTTATCATCTTCATACTGGTTCTCGTTGCCTCATTTTCAATGGCGAGTTTTTTCAGGCCCGACATTCGTGCAGGTTATGGCGTAACGAGCACCGGATGGCTATCGGATTACTTCGAACCTCTCAAGGGAACGAACATGGATACTCCAGTCTACTACATGGACAGCGGAGTGCCCGGGCCCACCTTTCTGCTTATGGGTGGTACACATCCAATGGAGATCGCAGGAACCGTAGCTGCGACAATATTCATTGAAAACGCTTTGGTGAAGAGCGGCAGGATAATTGTTCTGCCTTTTGGCAACAGCAGCGCGGCTTCAATAGGAACCGTATTCTACCCGAACCAGCCGGATCACTTTCTGCAAATCGAGTCGAAGTCCGGGCCACGTTTCCTAGTATATGGAGACAGAAATACCGACATCGAAGATCAGGGTGCCCCCGATCCAGATGTCTACGTCCATTATCAGTCGGGACAGGAGCTTCCGGGCTACGAGTCGAGAAATCTGAACAGAAACTTCCCCGGGCGACCCGACGGAACCCCCACCGAAAAGCTGGCCTTCGCGATAATTGAACTGATAAGAACCGAGAAAGTCGATTTCAACCTCGACATGCATGAGAGCGATACTCCAGACAACTACAGCATTGTCGACGGAAACAAGGTTCAGGGAGGCAGACTGGCGTACATGCTTGTCTGTCACCAGCGTGGGCTGGAAATTGGCGCATACGCCACTATGGAGATTGAATTCAACTACGGGGTCTCTTTGAACCTTGAAGAATCCGACATACGATTTAAAGGCCTTAGCCACAGGGAAATCGGAGATGCCACGGAAAGTATTTCATTCCTTGTTGAATCGCCCAATCCCGGCTTCGACTACACGTGGCGTGAAAACGCCGATGTGCTCCACGATGAGAAGTACCCTCTCAAGCACCGTGTCGGCCTTCATCTGGCGACCGTCGAAGCGCTAATCAACGGCTACAACATGTTCATGGGCACGGAACTCACCTACACAGATGTTCCGACATACTCAGACTTGATGGAAAACGGCTTCGAAGCTTATTTGAACTAGAGAGTCGTCATACCTTGTTTAAGCAAAAAGCCCCGCCGTCACCGGGGCTTCTCTTCTCTCATACGAATGTTTCACCAGGTCTGATTCGATCATACTTACATCCGGAGCTTTGTGAAGAACAAGTCAAAAAGACACTTTCTTCGCAATACTTCCCTCGGTTCTAGTATATCCATTTGCACTCTCTGGTAAATGAGGATCAATCTCTCCGTTGAAAATGCAAGTCTTCTCAGAACGGAGTCTCTATCTCATCGATGTGCCCATTACTTCAAGAATATTCGACTCCGGAGATGCAAATGGCAAATCTTCGTTTCCGTAGAGTCTCTCATCGTAATAGTTACGGCTCCTGAAACCGCCCGAGAGAGTCCCTGCAGGACCTGCTTCAATAGAAACCATAGTGCCAAACAGATGCCTAAAACCCATATCTACATTGTAGCGATCGTAGCCATCTATGAGAATCTGTCCTGTATTGCTATGCCCACTATTCTTCCCGAACGCGAAGAGGTTAGTAAACAATTTGATATTCTTGATCGCATCTCTTCCACTCGAATTGCTCTGGTAAGGCATTACTATGTTCCCGTTAGTTGCAACAAGATTGAGCATGTCATTCAAAGAGGCGTTGGATGCTGACTCATTGGGGTCGTAGTCTGGGTCAAAGGCAAGTCCCGGCTCATCGACGTAACTTCTGAAAGTTGAATCATTCAGCATATCGTTATAAAGGATATCGCCATAAATCCTGATGTCTCCCTCTTTTGATCTTATTGTGTATCTCCCGTCAATAACAGTTGCTTCTCTACCCAGTGTCGTTCCAATACCTCCAGGTATTCCAGAACCTCCTGTTTCAATGTCCTCCTCAACCACGTAGTAACCTCTGTTTGAAAGAGTAGTAGCCTCGGTAGTGAAGGAAGGATAGTCTTCTTCGTTCTCCGAGTTGACTTTCATTATGACGGTCGTATCGAAATTTATCTCGGAAAAACCATCGGACGGAGTTATCAAATACATATAGACATCTGCATCTGCCACTTTTTGTCCGTTACCCCCACTTCCACCTATCACTTCCCAATCAGACCATTGAGAATAATTCCAGTCGGACCATACTGCTATTGCTACAGGCCCCTCGATGCTTGAGTTAAGACTCCATGACCTGGGTCCCTTTTGATAAGGTCCACTCTTGCCACTGAGTCTCCATTCCCATCCGGTGAAGACAAGAGAAAAAGCGATAGTCGACGTCTCATATTGCACAGGGTATCTGTTCGCAACTCGAGTTCGTTCCCTGATCTGGTGGCTGTCACTTGATGATCTTACTTCCCTATCCCACTGATACTTAATCACCGAATATGAAGTTGAGCTCTCAAAGGCTCCTGGCCCGACAAGATTGTTTAGTGGAGAGCCAAGAAGAACATCTGACGACATAGTTACACTATTAGCCGAGTCCAAAATGCTAAGGCTTCCGGTCGTTTCACTTTGAACAATGTTTCTCCTTTCCTCAATGATCGGGGATTCAAATCCTGAGAGCGTTACGTGGTCGCTACTGATTATCTCTCTCAGTTCCTCATACGTGAAGCTATCATCAGTTATGTTATCGTTCTTCCCGAGAATTGAGTTCGCAGAGAGCTTCCTGTGGTCATCATCAACTATCCAGGCTTCAAACGCATCCAAGAAGTCATTATCATTAATCAGTAGAGTTTCTAGCCATTGCGAGTCTTCATAACTTATCTGCTGTAACGTTTCAGTCTCAGACACCTGAGAACCGGAACTTCTCTCAGTGTCTTTCAAGTAGAGCCCGAGAGAATTCTGAGGCAAGCTAGTACCTCTTTCAAGTGCATTTAGCAGATCTTCAAGCGAAGTAATGTTTGAATAGTGACTGGAGTAATAATCTTCCATCTCATCGAATCTCGTTTCGAGGTCCTCTATGGTTTCTTGACTCACCTTGTTACTCCCGGCTCTCAAGAACCATGAAAGAAAGCGACTATTGAAGTCTCCCGAAGAAGCGTTGTCTACGAAGTCAACAACTGAACCTTTCACTCTTAGTTCTCCAGGCACTTCTTCATAGGAATCTGCTACAAGCACCTCATCAAATCCTTCAAGGAATATCCATGTTTCGCCATTCTCTACGTGTACAGCATAATTCTTGTTGTTGAATCGTTCATCATAATCGCCGTCGCCATCTGTATCTACTCGTATTGTCTTTTTTCCAACCCACTTCCCGGAAAGATCTATATTGGCATTCTCGTACCAAACTTCTCCATTGAAAATGGGCCCATCGTCCGAAATATCGTCAGGATCAGGTGGTATCGTTGCTTTCATTCTGAAGCCACCGTTGCCAGCTCCTCCCTGACCTACCGATCCGAAGAAAGTCGGTCCATATATAACGGATCCTGGATTCCAGAAGGCAGTTGAGTTGCTTTCCAGTTCGAATCTCGACCAGTTGCTGAAAAAACGCGGGCTCGCAAGTCCCCAGAAGTAAGCACTCATATTCCCCTTAGAGGTCTTCACGATCGCAAGAAGCGTATTAGGAGATGATGTGTAGGGGATTAGAATCATATCGTCGAAGGTTCCCCCCGTCACTTCATCAAAAACCTTAGTCAAATCAAATCCCGGCCTGTAGAACTGCTCACTAGAGAACTTAGAAAACAAATCCTTCCAAGCCCGGTATTCGAGAGTATCACTAACGAAAAGACCAAGAAAATCCTCATACATTGTTGGGGTCGAAGTTAGTGAAATATAGAAATTATCAGTTGAGAGATTGAGATAGCTTTCTTCAGCGAACTTTCTCTTGAGATATCCGAAATTCGCGAAGAATGCATTCCCCCCGTCCACCTGCAGCTGCGCCTTGCTAATCCGTTGAAACAACTCTGAGGTAGTTGAAGAAGTTCTGTTTAGAAGCGCAACAGAGATTACTGTAACTGACATCATTATTATCAAGGTCAATGGCAAAACAAGCCCTTTCCTCATGTGGCTCACTCCCAATCATTTCTGCATTACTGCAGTGAATGTTGCTTCGCGACTCTTGTCCTCTACATTCATTATTGTGATTGCTGCTTCAAGCTTTTCTAGGAGGCCGGAAGAGACACCTTCTGCAGCTAACCTGTCAAAGAAAGAACCATCTTCAGATACTTCCAATCCGTAATCGTTAACTCCACCCGATCTCCAAAGATTCGCGATTTCGTATCTTATTTCTGTGTAATTCTTCATTCTCACATTTGACTTGCTAAGAGCCGAGTGTATTGTGAGAAATATCTGAAATATGGTCACAATTATTACCGCAACAACGGCCATTGTGATAATCATTTCGACCATAGAAAGTCCCTTCTTCATAGTCATCCTCACTTCACATTTATTAATCTCACAGAAGACCTGTGAGTTCGAGTCCCATCGGGAGAAGAAAGCGTTATGCTATATGAAACCGATCCTCCGTTGACCGACTCAAATTCCAAATCGACATGGTCAAATGAGCTGGAAGAGAAAATTATGTTCTCAGCGCTGTCAAGAGGCTCAATTAAATCTGCAGTACTATCAACGGGAAAGTCTCCTTGAGCACTTTGCTTTTCCCATATGAAAAGCCTACCTTCATTAATATAAAACTGCTTTGTCACCTTTACCCTGACGAAGGGCAAAGAAACCATATATCTCAATCCTCTTGCCGGTCCCTCTTCACTTTCCTTTACCAGAGTTATCTTTTCAACATTTGGGCCTGCCTTTGAAAGCTCAGCCTGAATTATGCTGTCAACTTTGAAAAGTTCTGAATATCTCTCTACCTCTCCAAGAGCAATATTCGATCTTCTGATGAGATCTGTGAACATCAAGAGTACTGATGAAAGCACAATCGTGAAAACTATCATTACTACTGTCAGTTCAACAAGAGTCATCCCAATTTTCCTTCGTTTCACTTCTACCACCCTGTCCATTCGAAAAATCCTAAGATAATACCATAAGGACTATCCTTATCTCTTGTGTGTGTCTCTAGTTCTAACTTCGTTGAATGTTGCTCATTCAAAGTCTTGTCTTTCGATTGTGAGCTTGCAACAAGATGCCAATTCTCCGGTCTCGACGAGAATTAATTATCCACTGAGCTTTGAAGGACTCACGATTCTTATGTGGAGCTGCAATAAGTTATTACTCGAACGCTTGCAAAGTTTCTGAATCTATACGATCGTCTGGCATTCATTGTCAATCGCTCGGTTTCCTCAGAAATGAGTTTCCCAACATCAGTCGAATTGAGGAAATTCCCTTCCATATATTTGATGCTGTCAGTAATCATTGACGAACATCCTTATCAAAGTTCCTACTCTGATGACAGAAAATAGCCTCGGTGAATTGAGAGCGGCGCTAATTGGTCATTTCCTCTTCTGTTTCATCACTGTCAAGTAATACTTTGGACTGAATTTCAATAAATGAAGATTCTATCCCGACTTTTTCCTAGTGTCGCTCCAAGAGACCTGCGAAAACAATCAGGAGCTTATCTAAAAGTGATTGCTTTCGGCAGATAAGAAATCTCAACTGTCGAAAAAGGAAAATCATCTGAATGATGTAATTCCGATTTCTCGAACCATCATGACTTTTCGAAAGCTGCATGCAGGTGTTCAATTCTCACGATTCTTGAGACTCAAATGAGCTGCTTGCTTGGGAAGTGCTCTTGCGATTTCACATTGAAATTACGGAAGTTTCTTCTCATCAGGCACTGTTTTGCATCGACTTTCGTGGAAGATGATGAAGATAAAGGATCATTCTCTTAATGAAGACAGGAAAGGAGATAATGATTTATGAGGGAAAAAGAGAGAGAGATAGTCAAAAGACAAATTCGCGAGTTGCTTTTGGAATCCGCAAAACCCTATATCGATAAGAGAGCAGATATGATCCTAGAGAGCAACCTTCTTAAAGACGAAGAAATATCTGAGCTGATTCAGGAAGGAAGAGCTTACACAATGGCAATTGCGCTCATAAACGACTGGTTGCTCACACTCCCTTATCCCCTGAAAGGGAAGACGTACAAGAAACTCAAGAAAGTTCTCGATAGTTTGATGTCGCACCACAATAATGGTTGATTGGAGCACTTCCACATTGAAATGAGATCTCCAATACCTCGCCTGATGAAAGCTACTACTCCTAGATTTTTCACTCAGGATACAGAAATAGTAGACCGGTATACTGTTCTTTCTATGTGACTCGCACGGCAATAACATGGCAGTTAGATTCAGTTTTCTCCTGAAGAGCAGCCATTCCCCCGACTGCTCTTTGAAACTTATGAACTGGATTCGTTTCACAAAGTTGTATGTGATTGGAATGAGTTGACAAACCTTATAATACTGCTCGAAAAACAGATCTGAGAGTTCAGAAAGTTCCGGAGTCACCAATGATCTTCCGATTCCCCAACCGCGATTGTAGATCTGCAGTTCTCCCAGTACCCCGCTGTTTTGATATACTCTATTTAGGTAGAGAGTCGTCTCTCCAATTCTTGTCCAGTTCTGCTACCATTACTGATTCTCTGCGATTGTAAGCGAAGTTCCATTCAGGAGGTCGATATGGACAATTCAGAGAGGTTTATGCAGGCCTTCAGATCGATAGAGGGCTATCTGAGGAAGATAAACGAAGATTACCGGATCGACGGCTTCGCAAGATCCTTGAGAGATGCATCAAAGAGCGACAAAACTCTGCGCAACTACCTCGACATACTACTCGAGTACGCTGAACTCCGAAATGCAATTGTCCACACGCTAACAAGTGATGGCAAACCTATTGCAGAACCGCATAAGGAAGTCGTAGAAAATATTGAACACGTTGCCAAAATGTTGAACGCTCCACCCAGGGTATCTACGATATTCAAATCAGGAAAAGTCGTTACAATCGACCTCAACGATACGGTTGACAAAGCCCTGAAGATCATAGGGGAGAAGTCATTCTCTCAGATACCCGTCTATGAGGGAAGGCAATTTAGAGGAATTCTCACTACGAATGCGATCGCCAGGTGGATGGCCTTTGTTGGCGAAGAAGAGAGGGCGTACATAAAAGATATGCCGATTCGAGCCGTGATGGACTATGCGGAAGAAGACGAGGCAGTCGAATTCGTTAGCAGAAAAGCGACTCTCTTCGAAATCGCAGCTTCATTCAGCGAGTTCAGTGCTTTGGGCAAAAGGCTAGAGGCGATACTTGTAACTGAAAACGGCAGAAGAAGCGAGACTCCCCTGCAGATAATCACCATCTGGGATATCCCGCTCATATCTGAGACTCTAAACTCCTGAGAGAAAACACAGACAAAGCCAGACATCGAATACCAGAAGGAAGGGTATCCCCTTTGTCCAATGTGCAAAGGGGATTTCATACG
>NZ_DJGL01000076.1:0-11025 GCF_002432735.1 Mesotoga sp. UBA5847
ATTTAGATACCTTCAAGGATATATGGGGACCCTCACCAAGCGTAAAATATAGATTGATTTCTTCAGAATTTAGATACCTTCAAGGATATATGGGGACTGCACGCTTCTCTATATCGAGCACGAGACCTCCTATGAATTTAGATACCTTCAAGGATATATGGGGACGGCCGGTGAAGAACCGTTCTATCCGGCTATTCCTGATTTAGATACCTTCAAGGATATATGGGGACCTCGTAAAGTTCCATAGGCTCTGCCAACCCGACCAGTATTTAGATACCTTCAAGGATATATGGGGACTGAAGCCGAGTCATAATGGTATGCGACATGCTCTTTGATTTAGATACCTTCAAGGATATATGGGGACCTGAACCCTGGACGATTCCGTTGAGTTTTATATCTCGATTTAGATACCTTCAAGGATATATGGGGACCTTTCGTGTAGTCCACGAACTTGTTCAAAATCCCCATTTAGATACCTTCAAGGATATATGGGGACAGCCTTCCGGATACGACTCGAACCCCGCGAGCGGGAATTTAGATACCTTCAAGGATATATGGGGACGATTATCGAGGGAATAGTTACAGGTGTACACGTTAATTTAGATACCTTCAAGGATATATGGGGACACAAACTCGTTCATCTTCCAAGCACCGGAATATTCCCATTTAGATACCTTCAAGGATATATGGGGACAAGATATAGCACGTGAACTTGATGTTCAAAGTATATTTAGATACCTTCAAGGATATATGGGGACCCCCGAAAATAGGGCTTATTACATCCAATTATAGCCGACTGCAATCGATTCTCTCAAAAGAAAGTGGTTATCTGTATCGTCGAGCTGTCATGATGCGAATCTCCTTGGGACCAGACGACGTTCTGAAAGCGTTTCAAATAAAGAAAAATTGACAGTTGGTGAGAACTATAAGTCACTTTTCGAGCAAGGAAGTGACGGAAAAATCCAGCCCGACGAGAGTTCTATCATAAGAAATTTTTCGTGTCTGCCTTTTCGAGACCGATAACGGTCTTGTTAACCCATTTCTCATCTTTTATCTTGTATATCAGTACACTATCTTCGTCCTTCTCTATTACTCTCGTAATAGCTTTCTTCATTGCTTCAAATCCGGCAGCAGTCAATTCTCCTTCGAAGACAGAATTTTGAACCCAGTTCAGCTGCCTTTTGAGAAGCTTTCTAATCTTGTCTATTCTCTTTACCGCAACATCGTAAACGACAAGAACATACAAAACTACCACCAGGCCTTGAATGGTTCATAATTCTGATCGCCTATTATGTGCTTTATCAGTCTGTAGCACTCAGAGCGAATCAGTTGCCTGTATGTTAGGTGTTTACCTGATTTCCTGTGTTTTATCGTTGTCTTCATTCTTTCATCGTAATCCTGCAGCATCGTCATCCTCCCCTTATCACTTAGCAGGCATATTCCTTCTTTCTTGGTAAAGTCAGACGTGTCGATTTCTCCGTTGTTCCAGAGTTTGAAAATCATTCTGTCAATTACCAGAGGTTTGAATATCTCTGAGATGTCAAGTGAAAGTGAGAATCTCCTTGTTCCCGGTTCGTGAAGAAAACTGATTGTTGGATCGAGCTGTGTGTAGTATATTTCGCTTAGAGTTGCGGTGTACATTAGGGAGTTTCCAAAAGAAATCAGGGCGTTGACTTCATTGTCAGGCGGCCTTTTTTTCCTCTTATCGAAAGAAGGAGCTTCCTTCAGTATATCGTTCCAGCACGAATAGTAAGTGCTTCTAATTCTTCCTTCTATACCCATCAACTGATCTACTGCACCGGATTCGTAGATCGATGCACTTTCTTTCTCAATTGATTCAATTGCATTGCCGAGTTCTCTTCCTCTTGACTGGTAGTACAAGAGTGTCCGCCGAATGTTTGTCGCTGCACCATCTACAAACAACTGTGCCAGTTTAAGCCTCTTCCTTTTGTTCAGGTAATGTTCGGCCTGTCTAACTTTAACATGACCTGAAACAAGTGTTTCTCTCGGATAGAGAGAACTTGAGTAGAAGCCGTAGTAATTGAAGAAGTGAACGACTTTCCCGTTCTGCGCCAGGAAGTTTATTACCTTGGAATTGAGGGTGACCTCTCCCATCACATACAGATCGTGTATATCTTGTATGGGAATAGCTTTCTTCCTTTCCCCGGTCTTCACATAGAGGGTATTGCCCTCTCGCAGAAGCGTTCCGTTGTTCATGACGTAGTAAGTCCTCAATTTGGGGCCTCCTAACCATAGCAGAAGTCATAGTAAGCGCATTTCCTGCAATAAGGCTTCGATTCAGAATCAAGAGAAGGAGGTGAAGGCATCTTCAGTATTTCGTCAATGTGAGAGATGATAGACTCTATCTTCTCTCTGGCATCCTCATCTAGAGTTACTTTCTTCACTCTGTTTTCTTTTGGATAGTGCAGCTCGCCGTCTACAAAGACTCCTTTTAGTGAAAGATAATAAAGGTAATATAGGATTTGATTCTCACTTGCCTCCTCAAGACGGGATGACTTCTTCACTTCGTGAATCGAGCCACCATCGATGAAATCCACTCTGATTTTGTTGTCTATTAGAATGTCCTTCGCCTTTCGCTCATAGGAATCTTCATGCAGTAACTTTCCAAGCTTCACGTTTTCGTTTTCGCTTTCCATTGAAATTCCGTGGCTGAATAGCCAGAGTTTTCTTTTGCATACGGTGTAATATGAGACCTGCAAACCACCATATGCAGGGAGCTCTGCATCAAACAAAGGGAGATTCTTCCTTTTCGTACTGGATTCCCGTAGAAGCGTCATATGGTATGTTTATCACGACTGTACTTCCGATTAGTTTCACTATCTTTGAATCGGGAACTCTGGACCTCTTCACGGATAGTGTATATCCCTGTAGTTCGGTTGCTGCGCGCAGGCGAGAAATCCTTTCTTTGGAGGATTCCACTTTCTCCACAAGCTTCGATATAACATCTTCTTCTCTTTCATAGATCGCGAGAGGAATGCATTCAATAGATGATATGTCCCTGAAGAGCTTCTGAGCATCATCACGGTTATTGGCTTTTAGAATACCCAACTTAAGCATTTCTATTGCCTTCTCGAACTTCTCCTTAACTTTCTTTGCGTTTTCGCTATAGTAAAGAGTGTTCACTATGTCCTGTTTGTCCTCTTCTGAAAGTAGTCTGCCTGAATACTTCTCCAGGAGCTCTCCCGTTCCTGAGACAAGGTTTCTCTCATATACAGACCCAACGCCGGAAGTCTCATCACTCCAGAATATATGCACGTTTGGTTTTTCGAGATTCAGTTTCCCCTCCCTTATCCTTCTCTCAACCCTACCCATTCTCTGAACGAGGCTGTCAGCCGGAGCAATTTCAGTGAACAGGACTGGGAAATCAATGTTAAGAGACGCTTCTACAACTTGGGTGCTTACAACAATTCCCGTGAAAGGATTGTCATCATCAAGTAGTCTGTTTTCTTTAAGCGACCTGTCCCGCAGGATGAATCCCGAATGAAGGAGCATCAGATTATCTTCTGACTCATTATTGAGTCTTCTTTTCAGTTCTCCATAGAGTTTTTGAGCCTGTTTAACAGTGTTCACTACGACCAGAACTCTTCTCTTTTCCATCCATGAAGCGATAATCGAATCACAGTACTCCGTAATGCTATCCCTGACTATTTCTATCCTGTGTTTTGAGACTTGAAGAAAGCGCCTTTCAATCACAGTATTTGGAAAGTTCTTTTTCACGAAGTCTAGATAAAAGCCTGGCAGAGTGGCCGTCATAAGACAGAATCTTGACCCAAGTTCTGTCACTTCTTTCAAGCCCCAGAGAATTGCTGCCGCTATTTCGGGATTGTATGCCTGTAATTCGTCAATTACTATGTTCGAATAGGAGAGGGTGGCATAGACCTTTTCGTAGCCAGGATACTTGAATGTTGAGGTGAATAACTGATCGGCCGTAGAAACACTCAGCGGTAAGGAGAGCTGCCTCGCTCTGTCCATAAGGCCAACTATTTCGGTGTCCTGCTTATCCCTCTCTTCTATCTCTTTAAGAAGATAGGCAGATGCAGTGCTGTGAAGCAAGCCTATCCGGCCATCATCACCAAAAACCGAAACCATTCTGCTGAACATTGCGTTCACCGAGGTTCTCAGTGGCAATGTGTAGAAAAGCTTCTCGTCTTCGTTCCAAAGTAAAGCTAGTTCAGTTTTCCCTATACCGGTAGAGGCGATCAGTATCACATTTTTTCCCCTTATGGAATTGAGAACCTCCAGCTGCCAGAGGGAAGAAACATCTATCTTTTTTTCTGAGAGATACTTGAGGACAGAATCTTTCGTATTTGCAAATGGCTCAAACTCAGTGGGAAGATGTGCCGATGCCGAGTGGTCAGCCTTCATTAGAAATCCAGCCAGTAGGTCGTATGCTTTTCGGTACTCTGGTTTTTTTGTCAACAAAAGCTCCCACATTGAGGTTCTATGGCTCTCAAGTAATGGCCCTATTTCTTTGAACACAGGACTATTGAGAATGACTCCCAGTTCTTTCATAAAATCGAGTCTCTCGTAGTTGGGCTGTATATCTTCCTTTATTACTTCTTTGAGGAGTTCGCTGTCAGGATCTAATAGTCTCTCCATGAAATCCCTGTGATGATGAAAGGCGATAGCCCTTGTCAGTAATGCCTTGAGATATAGATCCTCTACACCAAGATCCTTTGCATCTGCAAGGAAAAACGCAGCCGATAGAAAGCTATGCGGAATATGAGGATCTAGTGATGAAACAGCAAGAGGATCGATCTTGATCGATTCCCTCAAGACATTCTGAAAAGGCGTGTAGTTCTTCCCCAGGTCATGATAGGCTGCTACTATACTCAACAACCTATTCAAATCGGGCAAGGATTTCGGCCAGGAACTCATTATTCTATTTCCGTACTCTTTGATTAGCAATAGTGTGTTATCCATTACACTCTTGGTGTGGTCGAAAAGAGTCTCAGGTGGTTTCGACTTGGCATAGATCACAGCTCCAGCCAAACAGGGTCACCCTCTTCATCTATTCTAGCTAGTAATATTCTTGGTCTTTCTACATAAAAATAATCTTTCCATTCGAACTCCCTGATTACTGAAGGCGGTGCTTTTTTCTTTCCCTGTTTCATTACTTCTCTATACGAGTAGTTCACAGGTAATCTATAGAGTGTGCCAGAAACCAACATCGAATCTGCCATCTGCTTTGGGATAAATGCTGGCTGCCCGTACTCTTCTTCTATTTCAGGATCATTTACCTGTACAAAACCAGCGCTAACGATCTCAACAAGATCTTCTACTCTTCCGAGAAAGGGGTAATACGGTGGTGAGTTAAGGGCCTGGAGTATCTTCTCGAGAAGCGAGTGGTCTTTAGAACCCACATGGACTGTAAGATTGACTCCATTTAGAACGTTAACAAGAATTGGCCTTGGCTCTTTGTTAAAAGAATTTAAGTTCTTTATGGACAGCTTTTTGTACCACTGGTAGTCTTCCATGATTCCTCTGTGAGAGCCCTGTATGCTGAAACGCAGATCCGGAATAAGGCCATCGGCTCCCAGAAGGCTGTGTATCATTCCATTTACAGTACATGGAGTCGGAAGCGGGTAACTCTCGACTATCTCCAGAGAGAAAGGGATCCTGTAGACCGCCGTCTCCTGGTATAACTTCGCTTTAAGAAGTTCCATAAGATCACTGCCCGCTGTATACAGACTTGACCAGATTCTTCATTTTCTCTATTGCCTGTTCGGGTGATAGAACACTCTCGTCAAACTCATTTGCCCAGTAACCCTTGCGAGCACCAATGAATGTCTCTCCATCTTCTATGGATTCGGATATTTCCTTTATTGGGTCAAGATCTATTCCTGGTTTGTCTCCATCCCAGGCAATCGAGATGGCGTTCATGAAAAACGGATTCTTGATCTTATAGACTCCGCCTGCAACGAAGACCGGTTTCAGATCTTCTCTTCTACCGCGGATGTCTCTGTAGAGATACTTGATTATCTCTAGTAGTTCACAAACTCTCTTGCTTCTCTCTTCAGGAGAAACCTCTACCTTTCTTTCCTCTTCAGGTAGTGATAGATTCCAGGCTTCGGTACCAACTCTGTCGAGATCGACCGTAACGGTGTACCTGTAGAGAGACCTGTGATTCTCTGCGTTCGCAATGTTGGGATTTTCTCCTGCCCTGTCTGCCAGCCACTTGTTTGTCTGGAACTCTACTTCGTAGTTGAACGGTTCAAGGGCGATTGCGGGAGTTAGTCTTACAGGGGCAACTCTGGTCGCCGTTTTATCTTCACTACCTTTGCTTTTTGTCTTCATATAACCGAACAGATCGATCTCGGTAGAAGACCCTATGCTTTCTTCAGCGATGAACTGGACCACCTTATTCTTCCCTGATCCTTCCGCCTTTACCGCAGATAGCTTCCAGCCAAAGCTCTCGTTGCCCATCTTGACTATGCTGTATCTGAGAGACTGTCTGGAGGAGAAATCGTACTCGTTTCCGTTTGCACGCTTAAGCTTCTTGAGAGTGGCCACATTTCCGAAACCCTCACCGAAATTCAGCGATTGCCCTTCCACTACAACGGTTAATGTCAAGCCCCTGTTGTACTTTTCCATTACTGGTTACCCCCTTTATCTTCGTCGTTATCTTCCCTCTTCCCCATAAGGAATCCTGTCATGAAAGCAAAGGCCTTCTCTTTGAAAGTAGCAGCCGGAGACTCTGTAAGAAGTCCAACGATCTCTTCTGGAATGGATCTGTCACTGTTAATGTATATCTTGAGTAGGTTCTCATAGAACTCTTCGGCTTTGTTGTTGTGGATAAGTGAGAGAAGAACGTAAGACATTCTCTTTTTCTTATCCAGCTCGAAATGTGTGAAGTCTCTCTGGCCTATCTCCTGGTACTTCCTCAATATGCCGTAGTTTTCTCTTTCACCCATGTTCTTCGCACCTCCATCTATTTTCGATCTAATCGAATTCCTTCTTGCTGACAGGACAATCGTGTTGAAAGCGGATATTAGAAGCCAGACGAAATATCCATCGTTCTTGACAAAAGTACTCAGAGCAAGAAAGGCCGGCTCCATTAAGTCTTTGCCACTTATGAGGTTCTTTAGAACCACTTGTTTCATAGGACCTTCTTCATTTGTTCCCTCAGTAAGAAGTATCCTGCCTGTTATGTTCTTCAGGTTCGTATCTACAGTCTTGGGATCGGCAAAGAGTCTAGCAACATCAGGAGACAGACTATAAGTTTTAAGGTTTGGAGTATCCTTCTGTGGCTTTGCAAGCATCTCTATAAACTGCACGTTCTCAAGTGACCACTGCGATTTCCTCTTTATGTGGCCTGATAGAGATAGTTCGATAACTCTCTCATATAGCGTCTCTCCCCTCTCAAGGGAGTGTATAAGAGAGATTCCTTCGTTCAAATTGAACAGTTCTTCGATTCCGAGAGCCGCAAGATTTACGAACACCTCGTTTGTTTTATCAACATGATCGTAAGGCTTCCTGGTCAAGCCAGCGTATGTGCAAACCAGTAAGAATCTGCAGACAGGACAAATGTACATATGCGGTTCCAGATTGTAGAAGTAGTTAACAAACTCATTTAGGCTTACCCCAAGAGGAGAGAACAGGGATTTCGAGAAGATAGACTTCCCTTTTTCCAGAGGTTTTGACCTGACTCTGGAGCACATCGAACACAGCGGTTGAGAATTATCCTGTGTTCCATCCAGCGATTCAATAGCTGGATGTACAAATTCCTCGTCGATTGACTCCGCACGCTTTGAGGTTTTGCTGGATGGATTTGCTATAAGGGGTAGATTGGCATAGTAATTCAGAAGCAAGTTGAATTCAACAGGAAACTTTGAGAGTTTTTCAATAGTTTTGGTTACTTGCTTCTTCCTTTCGTTTAGAGAGTACTTGTTCTTGGGTTTTTCAGCGATCTGTTTCTCTACATCTTTCAACGTTTTTTCAAGGCTTGCAATGGCAGTTTTTGTCTGATCTTTCAAATCTTCGTTATATGGAAGATTATCGATAAGTTCTTTTGTGTACCAGTAAAGACTATATGCAAGATATTTATGTCCGAAGTTGTCTAGCAATCCTTCTGTCAGCTCTATTGAACCGTCTTCGTTGAAGAGTTTAGTGATATCCACGCCGGAATACTTCAAGATCCTCAGAAAACCTACTATTCCCATGTTTATAAGCCAGTTGGAGGCGTAAATCTTCATGATACCAGCTCCAGCATTCCAAATCCCTGAGATGTCCTCGTTCCTATTCCCGCATCATACAGGAACTGAAGCATTTTAGAAGACGAGGATAACTCGAAAATGCCTTTGAATCCGGTGTGGTAGGTTCCCATATGTTTTACGACAACTCTTTTCAGTTCAAGAGGAAGCAGCTCTACGCTCCCTTTGAATTCTTCTGAGAAGAATTCTTCGTATCTCACCTTGCAGAAATGGTTCAGGCAGCCATAGAAGCTCTCTTCTCCAGGCAGTAGATATCTTGATCCACTATCCGGGCTCGATTTCACCAGGATAGGGCAGACAGAACGGACACGGATTCTATCTTTAGATCTGATAAGAGTGTTTACAGGCGTAATGTCTTTGAGCTTGATCTTCGAGTCAAAGATTGCGTATTCGCGGTTCTTCCTGAGCCCGTTATAGATCATTGCAATTAGTTTGGTATCTGGGCTGGAGAGTTCAAAGAGAAACGTTGGGGAATTCAGAACAATATTCTCCCTCTTCTTGTCTATCCGCATATCCTTTCCGAAGCAACAGTTGAAGACGATATTCCTACCGGCACGCTTGCCGTAGACCCTTTTGAATTCCTCTGAAGAGGAGTCTTTTAGAGACTCTTTGATAAGCGACATGAATCCCTTACGGTAGTCCAGAGGAATGGGACCCGGAGTTTCATATGTTGTGAGCAATCGCAAAATCATCACCTCAATTCATTTTTCCATAAGCAATATTCATATGACAATTGTTGGTAGGATAACAGTGAAATGCTTTACTTGAGCTATCTGTTACTAAACTTGATAAAAGTCTTAATAAGGATTAATTTATGTACATTATATCTCTTGCAACATAAAAACCAAAATTTAAGAATATCTTCCGTTTTCCCTTCTCAAACAATCTGGTGGTTTATACGTTTCCAGAGACGAGAAACCTAAGAAAACCCAATTGCTTTTTCAGTCAGGATCGACTAGTTAAGATCAGACTGGCACATAAGGAAAAGAAGACATTCTTCCTTTCAAGAACTGCCTTGCTGAAACCGGAAGGCTTCAATCGCGAAATGCTCGACACTTTTTTCGGGATGAACGCTTTCCGGTGTATCCACTCCTATCAGCCTTACTTTTTCAAGAGCATCCGGTGTTATCCCTCTTTTCAAGGTGATCGTGTCACCGTCGACGATAGACCAGACGACGGCTTCATCGTACTCCTGGATGCTGTCAAATAGAATAAGATGCTCTTCAAAATAAGTAGCGGTTATGTCGCCGAAGCGAAGGGTAATTGGAGTCATGGCAAGAACGGTTGTCGATGCAGCTAACAGAAGGAGAAGTAGGATTCTCTTCATAGTGATCCCCCTTATTCTCGTTCTCGATTCCCCATAATAAAAAGCCGCATCCGTTGAAATTATAGAAGAGTTTACATCGAAAACCAAATAACTCAGATCTGGAACTCAGATAAGAGGACCCCGGCCAAAGCCGAGGCTCTTGAAGAAAATACTGCTTTCTCTCCTTGTTAATTGCGATACCTGCTTCTGGGGAAGGTTTTCTAACCTCTAAACTCAACCCTCAAACGTCAGGCTAATTCACCAGCACCTTCATCGCCGTCTTCCATAGTCCTCTGTTGAGAAACATGACGACGAGGTCTATCAAGACATCCAGGATGAAGTCGAAGAACTCCGGGTCTATCTTCCTTTCTTTACCTAGATGTCCGTCCTTCAGAAGATCGAGTATCAGATCCTGATTAGGGGTCCTGAATGGGAGCAAATCAATGCGGGCTAGTCAGATAACAAACGACGTACTTCCTTCAAACCAGCATGTCGATATGACAAGCTGATCTGGCATTTTGCTCCTCCCTCAAAAGCACACACCATAACCCACAACTGACGGATCACTCAACAAGAAAGCCGACTTGCTTTAGGGTGACTGTTTTCCATACTCTACAAGGGACCACGTGTAGCCGCAATATAGATGAAAGTCATTCCTCTAATCTAGAGAAACATGAATTCATGATATTCTATTACTTGCTGGAGGTGATTGTATGAATATATGGTATGTAATAGGCGCAATCGCGCTCGCGGTTGCAGTTGCTTCGGTGCTCATGTTTACCAGTTATAGCGTTCCTGAGAGGCCTCAACTTCCCGACGTTTATATAATGCAATTCGAGCCAAACGTACCGGGAGTAGATATTTCTCTTGAAGTAGGGTCGGTTATTACCGTTTCGATCACCAATAACCTAGAAGAGTCAATAACAGCCATATTCTACGAAGAGATGATTTTACCCACAGGAGAAAGCTCACAAGTGACAATCGAGGGTGAATCTCAGATAGATGTGCTCCCAGGGCAAACACGACAGGTCCATATCACTCCAGGCGGAACCTTCAGTGAGTTCTATCTGCCTTTGGACATAGTTGCCAAAGGTGTCAAATACAAATGCAAAGCTACTATCGGATTAGTGCAGCAATAGGAGGAAGAAAAAGGCATCAGACGCAAGGCTCGCTGGCGTGAGGAAGTGATGCTGCTGCGCAGGAAGTGATGCCCGGCAAAACGTCCGGGGAAGTGATGCTGGAATAAAACATTAGACGCAAGGCTGGCGAAGAACACGCCAGGTCGCAATGCTGCCTTTGGCAGGAGGCCTTCTCAGGTCAACCGTCAACAGTCCACCGATAAGATCAATCGAGAAAGAGCATTGTCGAGAGCTTCGCCTTGAGAGTGCGAGAATTCATAGTTGTCCGTCAACAGTCCACCGTCCTCCGAAATCGACGAAAACCGCGAAAAGAAGAGAGAGCACGAGACGGATGAGATGAGATCCA
>NZ_DJGL01000076.1:11063-26744 GCF_002432735.1 Mesotoga sp. UBA5847
GGATTAAGAGCTTTGCTTCGTTGGGAGCATCTG
This sequence comes from Mesotoga sp. UBA5847, assembly GCF_002432735.1. NCBI lineage: Bacteria > Thermotogati > Thermotogota > Thermotogae > Kosmotogales > Kosmotogaceae > Mesotoga > Mesotoga sp. UBA5847. Next base: position 11,097 of record NZ_DJGL01000076.1, read on the forward strand.
TTCGCTGAAAGGCCCGAAATCCGTCAACGGTCCTCCGTCTTCCGAGACCGCCATTGGAATTTCTGTTTCGTCCTTTTCTGTGTTGAACCCTCCGCACTGATCATAATCCCAATGGAAATCACTATCATTTGAACTCGCTGTAAGAGAGTTATAATCAAGTTATCCAGTATCTTCTGAGAATAACGACGGGGATGTTGAGGTGGAGACACGGTGGATAGGAACAACAAGCAATCTCGAGCAGTAACAAAGAAAAAGAAGGTTCTTGACAAAATCAACGGTCATGATGCTCTTATTATACTGAAAGCCTTGGCCAACGAAGATCGGAGCATTGCAAAACGTATTGAGCAAATCGCATTGGAATACCTGCGCGATATAGATGTCGAGAACGTTGCTTCGCAAGTGTACTATGCGTTGGAAGGAATTGAAGTTGAGGATCTCTGGGAACAATCAGGCAGCATGAGGTATGGGTATGTGGAACCGTCAGATAGAGCGTGGGAAATGTTTGAAGAGGCTTTAGAACCATTCACAAATGAACTGAACAGATATTTCGAACTTTCGCTGGAGAACGAGGCGAAGAAATACTGCATGGGTATTCTGAAAGGAATAGACCAGTTCGGCAAAGAATCGACATCTCAGTTCAAAGACTGGGCCGAAGATGCTCCAGATGAGTTTTTCGAAAGGGTCTTGGATGACTGGAAGAGGGCCTGCAATAATCCTGAGCATATACAGGAAATGGAAGACTTCATCGAACGGGGTCTGGGAAAGTGACGGTTTGGACGAAGACGAACAGAAGCTGGCATTATTGAAGAAAGGCGCACACATATCTTGATCTTTACAACAAGCCAATAATCGACTTTTCATTTGTTGATACGTATCCCAGCCAGGGTCATGTGAGTGCGGGTAGACCACTCTGCAGCTAATGACCGTTATAACGAACAGATTTTGCCATAAGTGTCCGGTATATAGAACATTATTTGGTATTATCGCTTCAGAGATCTTCTAGGGAGGAATGCAAGGATGATCCATTGCCAAAGGATCTTCTCTCCAGTTCTCACTCATGTTCTTAGTCATTTCAGAATCAAGGGATTGATTTATCAGTTTTCATTGGAGACTGCTTAGCTGCAAGGGAGTTTGTTCCCGTTCACTTGGTTTGGCTGAACCGAAGATCCCAGCGGCACAAAGGAATGTGCTGCCTTCATGACCTTCGTAAACATATCAGTCCACAAAAAGAGATAGTCCTATTTGCTTGAGATGGAGAAGATAACTTGCAATCCATGTGTTGATCCTTTCGTAGACTACCTATTGGGAATCGGAACATTTCGACTACCGCATTGGTGACATTAATTACGAGTGCTCTTCTAGGAAGTCATACAGGATCTCTGCAGTCGTGAAGGCAAGAGCGGTAACGGTGTCTGCCGCTCCATAGTATATGGTGATCTTTCCCGTCTCGGGATCCTGGAGACTGGCGCACGGGAAGGTTACATTCGGAACGTCGCCGACGTTTTCGTACGGCATTCTCGGATTGAGAATGTAATGCTTAGACCTCTTGATTACTTTCCAGGGCTTCTCCAGATCGAGAAGGGCAACGCCCGTGCTATATACATAGCCGTTGCACGATGTCCATACACCATGATAGATAAGCAACCAACCTTCCGAGGTCTCTATTGGAATGGGCCCAGCTCCCACTTTAGTTGATTGCCAGCCAACAGTGGGCGACATGACATGTCTGTGGCAGCCCCAGTGAATCATATCGGGGCCCTCGCTGTAGAAGATGTCTCCGAAGGGAGTGTGCCCGTTGTCGCTCGGCCTGCTTAACATTGCGAATTTTCCTTTGATTTTTCTCGGGAAGAGTACCCCATTTCTGTTGAAAGGAAGGAACGCGTTTTCAAGCTGATAAAAACTCTCGAAGTCGTATGTATAGCCGACACCTATGGTCGGTCCATGATAACCGTTACACCAGGTGATGTAGTATCTATCTTCCAGGAAGACGACTCTGGGATCGTATCCATAAACGAAACGGGCGATTTCTGGTTCCTCGGAAATGAATTCGATTCTCTCTCCATCGATGTTCCACGACACCCCGTCCTTGCTTTTTCCCGAGTGAAGCTCCATGGCGAGCTCTTTAGTGTCGACACGAAATACTCCTCTGAATTCATCTCCGTACGCTACTACTGCGCTGTTGAAAATGCTGTTGGCACCTACCACCATTTCGCGTGTGATAAGGGGGTTTCTCGAGTATCTCCATACCGGCTCGCGAAAATCTTCAGGCCTTTCTTCCCAGGGGAGATTATTGAGCTTGTTGCCGACTATTCTGATCGCCAAGGATGTCCTCTCCTTCCTCTCTCCTATATAGCTATTACCGATTCCCTTTCGACAAGGGCCGTGGGCAGAACGATATTCCTGAATACTCTCTTCTGGGTCAGCCTCAATCTCTCTATGAGTAGCTGAGCGGCGGCGCTTCCCATTTCGATTCTGGGTTGCGAGACGGTAGTTAGGGCGGGAATCGTATAAGGAGCGTGAACTGAATCGTCGAACCCTATCACGGATACGTCGTCGGGGACCCGAACACCCTTCTTGTGAAGCTCCTGCATTGCGCCCATTGCCACGTGATCGTTAACGGCAAAGATTGCCGTGAAATCAACGCCGGAATCCTGAAGGTAATCCCGGATGGCTTCCTGGCCATGGTGCGGCTCGAATCCTCCTACCCTTGCAACTTTCAGATCGAAGTCCGTGGATCTTGAAGCGAACTTCCTCAGCCCTTTCAACCTCTCCTTTGAAGCGTGCACACCCTCCTGCCCCGGAAGAAAGAGAACACGTCTGTGCCCTTTTTCGTGAAGGTATTTAGCAACGTTGTATGCGGCAAAGGAGTTATCTATGTTTACGGAGTCGGCCTTGATCTCTCTTATTGGAGAGTCGACGGCGACAACGACTATTCCGCTTTCTATGAACCTGTTAAGCATGTGCTCGTCGCTGTGAAGAGTCGCAACTATGATGCCATCGACCTTTCGCTGGAAGTATTCGTTGAGAATCTCCTGCTCGCGACTGACCATCTCTCGGGCCATGGCGAGCATTACGTCGAACCCGTTCCTGTGAGCATAATCCTCGACTCCCATGAAGATCTCTCCGTAATGGTTTCCCATAGTGTTAGGAAGAAGGACGCCCAGGGTTCTGTAAAGACTCTTCTTTCGAATCGAAGGCATTGGATGATAGTTGAGCCTGTTAATCACCCTCAATACACGCAACTTAGTGTCTTCTGAAACATAGCCGCTTCCGTTCACTACCCTCGAGACGGTCGCTATCGAAACCCCAGCTTCGGCGGCGACATCTTTTATGGTTACCATCTAGACTTTCCCCCCCTATTCAATGAGCAGGCTTTCGTCAAAAAGGTCGTACGGCTCTTTCAACATCTTCTTGAAGCTATTCACTGAGCCCTGTTCAATGATTTCTTTGAAAAGGTAGTAAGAGGGTCTTGGAGTTAGGCTTCCATCTTCAAAGTCTACACTCACCAGTCCGAAGCGCATAGCGAAGCCGGAGGCCCATTCGTAGTTGTCCGCGAGAGACCAGTGCAAGTATCCCTTTACACTGAAGCCCTCCTCAATAAGCTTTTCCACTGCGTGCAGGTGGCTGATGAGATAGTAAGGCCTCAGGCAATCCGCGCCATCTGCGATTCCATTCTCTGTTATAAAGACTGGAATATCGTACCTTCTCATTGTCATCTTCAATATATTGTACAACCCTTCGGGGTAGATCTCCCAGCCGAAGTCGCTCGTCGGTCTGCCCGATCTGGAGAGCGAGTTGGGTTTACAACCCTGTCCAAATTCCGGCAAGACCCTATATCCTCTGTCGCTGTCCTTATCGGGTTGGACGACCATCCGTGAATAGTAATTTATGCCAAGAAAGTCCGTTCTCTCTTTTATGCGGTCGATGAATTCTAATTGAGCTTCCATGGCAGAATCGGCCGCTCTTTTTTCTCCGTCTATCCAGCTGAAAGCGTAGATCAAGCCCACCGGTGAGGCTGATTGGTTCTTGAGTTCTTCGTACGCATTCAGATGGGCGTTGATCAAGTTGGAGCGAGCCACTTCCACCAGGTCTGGCCTGACAATCGACGGAGGGAACCCGGAGGATCTGTTTCTATAACCAAGCATCGCCACGATGTCTGGTTCATTCTCCGTTGACCACATATCGACGATATCTCCAAGTCTCCTTCCGCATAGGCAGGCGTATTTGCGGAATTCTTCGGCCGTTCGGGGATCGACCCAGCCTCCGGCAGTGAAATCGGAGTACCTGTTAACCTTAATCGGTTCGTGGAGCCAAATGGGAAGTGAGAAATGGTTAAGATTAACCATTACCTTCATTCCCAGATTCCTTATGTCTTGAATCATCTCTCTGTAGTGCTCTATCGCTTCAGCGTTGCATATATCATCGATTTCATCTGCGCGTCTCTTGAAAGTTGGTTTAGGGAGAATTCTCGACCACTCCAACCCTATTCGTATTATCTTCATTCCCGAGTGGGCTGCAAGTCTGTGAAACTTCTCGAAGCCTGTCCAGTAATCTGGCCCGCTTTCGGGTAGCGTTCCGCTAACTATCTTATTTTCGATGTTCAATTTATCGTGAGCCCAAACGTACCAGTCCGAGCCAGGGTCGATGCTCTCGGGAGAGTTCCTTCCCATCTCGAACTGAAATCCTGAAAGAGAGACACCGAACAGGAAATCTTCGCCAAACATACCTTCATCTCCTTTTTACGGCCACATAGTGATCCTCTTCAACTTTCACCATTTCTTGTTCCTCATCCATGATGGGGTCGAAACACTTTCGTCCGTCGATTTTCGTTTCGTAATCGCTCTTAAGGTCCTCCCACTTCTGGTAGAGCCTCGGCACTGAGGAGAGGAGCTTACATGTGTAATAATGCTGAGGATTGAAGAAAACCCTGTCAGTTCTTCCCATTTCAACGACATGACCTTTGAACAGTATTACTGTTCTTTCGCTCAAATAGTAGCCAAGAGACAGGTCATGGGTTATGAATAGTATTGAAAGGCCCTTCTTCTTGAGGTCTGCAAGCAGGTTCAACACGTCGACTCTTGTAGAGGCGTCAAGCATGCTGATCAGTTCGTCGGCCACCAGAAAGCTTACGTCCAGCAGCAGGGCTCTGGATATGAGGATTCTCTGCAGTTGACCGCCGCTGAGCTGATGAGGATACTTACCAAGGATCTGATCTGGATCTAGGCCAACCTTTTTCAGAACTGTGTGCACTTTTTCCATCCAGTCACTGTAGTGCAACTTCCCGAAGAAAACCGATCGAAGATTCTCGAAGACTCTGTCCACTTTGAAGATAGGATTATAGGAGCTGAACGGGTCCTGAAAGACGCCCTGTACTTTTCTGTAGTAATCTCTTAGCTCAGAGCCTTTCAACACGCTAATATCACGTCCATCAAGTAGTATTTCTCCTTCAGAGATTGTCAGCAATCTCAAGATCATCTTTCCTATGGTGCTTTTGCCGCTTCCGCTCTCGCCTATTAGAGAGGTGACCTCTCCCTCTTCAATCTTGAAAGACACATTGTTTACGGCCTTGAGACTGCCTGAAGAGAACATTCCCGTCCTGAAGACCTTCGTCAGATTAATGAGCTCAAGCATCTAGCTCACTCCCCAGCAGGCCACCCAGTGTGAAGGTTCTATTTCAGTCATGGGCGGCTCCTCTTCGCACTTTTCAAAGGCCAGCGGGCATCTGTCCTTGAACCTGCAGCCTCTCGGAGGCGACAGTAGTTGAGGGGGTTTTCCTGGGATTCCTTTCAGTCTTCTATCTGTGCAGTGCACTCCAACCTCCGGCAGAGACAAGATAAGCATCTTCGTGTAAGGATGGGCAGGCTTTTGAATTATCACTTCTGTAGCGGCCCGCTCTACAAGCTTGCCCGCGTACATTATCAGTATCGAATCTGCTATCTGGTAGAGGATCGAGATGTCGTGGGTAACGAAGATGACACTTTTGACAAAGCCCTTATCCCTGAACTCTACGATCATCTCGGCTACTGCGCGCTGAGTCGAGACATCCAGGGCCGATGTGATCTCGTCTGCTATTAGCAAAGAGGGATCTAAAAGCGTCGAGATAACCATTACAGCCCTCTGCTTCATTCCTCCCGACAGTTCTACGGGGTACATGTCTAGGACCGATCTATCGAGACCCACGAGATCCAGCCTCCTGTTAAGTTCGGGAAGGGCCTTTTCGTATCCCACGCCGTGACAGGCGAGAAGATCCGCAATGAGTTTCTTTAGCTTGACGGTAGGATTCAAAGCATTCATGGCGTACTGGGGTATTATGGAGATTCTTTTGTATCTGAAATCCTTCATCTTCCTGCTATCACCTATAGGAAGCTGACTTCCGTCAAGAGAGACACTGCCCTCGACGAGTTTCATCGGGAGACGAAGCATTATGAGGGAGTTGCTGAGAGTCGATTTTCCGCAGCCCGATTCTCCGGCAATTCCGGCAATCTCCCCGTCGCGAAGATCGAAGCTTACTCCGTCCAGGGCCTTGATATCTCCTTTAAGAGTCTGGTAATAAACTCTAAGGCCATCTACGCTTAGAGACATTATCACAGCTCCCTCAATTTAGGATTGAAAACTTCATCCAGTCCAGTATTCATGAAATAAAGCGCGCCGACGATAGCCGTGATAGCTACTCCGGGAGGTATCAGCCACCACCACATCCCAAGCTGAATTGCGCTCCACAAAACCGCATTCTGCATCATAAGTCCGAGCGAGATTCCCTGAGTCGGGCCAAGTCCTATGAAGTCAAGCGTAACCGCCGCGAGAATCGCTCCTCCGAATTGGAGTATGAATGTCATGAAGAGATAGGACATCATGTTCGGAGCGATTTCTCCAAAGATTATTTTCAGTGGTCTCATGCCAGTGATTCTGGCGAGGTCGACGAAGTCCCTCGTTCTCAAAGTAAACGTCTGGGCCCTTATCGCTCTTGCCGCCCACGGCCAGGAGGTAAGACCTATAAATATGCTCTGTACAAGTATTCCTCTATATGGTAGGTAGGCCGCAACAATAAGAAGAAGGGCCAACGTCGGTATGACAGTAACGATATTGGTCAACATGTTGAGCAGTTCGTCGACCATGCCTCCTCGATAGCCGGCTATGAAGCCAATGAGGATCCCCAGAAATGTCGCGAGACCTCCGGCAACCAATCCGACCAAAAAAGTTGACCTCAGTCCATAAACCGTCTGCGAAAAAACATCTTGCCCGAAGGTTGTAGTTCCTAACCAGAACTCTTTTGAAGGCGGGTGGTAGCCCGGCCCGGCATAATCGAGCGGTCCGTGTTTCGCGAAGAGAGGTCCGAAGATCGCCAGCAAAATGAAGAATGAGAGTATGCAAAAACCGACCTTCAGACGCCCGTTTCTAAGGGCGAAATAAAGAAATTCATTCTTAGTCTTCATACAGTCTCTCCCCCTGCCGTGTGTCTGATTCTAGGATCAATCATTATATATGCGATATCCAGAATGATGTTGGCCAACAACACACCGACGATTATGAACAGAAAACAACCCTGTATGAGGAAGTAATCCTGATTCATAATCGCTTCCTTTAGAAGATGGCCGATACCGGGGTATGAAAAGACGACTTCGGTGGCAAGCGCTCCGGCAACTATTACACCGAGCTGGAGAGCAAGTCCCGTAATCTGAGGAAGGACCGCGTTCTTGTAGGCATACCGTCTGACGAGAGTGCTAGAAGCACCCAGAGACTCCAGGTACCTTGAATACTCGGCCTCTAGTTCATAGATGATCATGTTACGCATTCCGATGGCCCAGCCTCCAAACTGCACAAGAAAGAGAGAGCTAAATGGAAGTATCCAATGCTTCAGGAAGTCCCAGATGAAGGCCCAGTTCCAGCCTGGCACCATTGAAAAACTGTAGGCACCTGCTATTGGAAGAACGTCAAGCGCGACCCCAAAGAACCAGGCGAGAAGTATACCCAGCCACATGTACGGCGTAGCCGTTAGCACGTACCAGATGGGCAAGACTATGCCGTCAAGTTTCTTTTTCCTGGCGGCAAATGCACCGAACTTGTTGCCCAAAAAATAACTGAGCATAATTGCGGGAATCAACAGGGCAAGGTCAAAGGGTAGGGCCCTGGTTATCACCCTGGTTACCGGAGCCCCTGTAACATACAAGCTGACTCCAAGATCGCCTCTGAAAAGGCCTGCCCAAAAAGCGACATATTGACGAAGTGGTGATTTGTCCAGCCCATAGATCTCGTTAAGGTAGCCGGCGATTACCTCGGTTGTATCCGACCTGGTGGAAAACCTAGACAGCAGATTCGTAATTGGATTGCCGGGCATAAATCGCGGTATCATCCAGTCTATCGTAACCGCAAATACAAATGTCAGCAGGTAGATTATTATCTTTCTTCTGAAATAGGCTCCCACGGTCTGAGTCTCCTTCCTTTAACCCTACTCACAAGATGGAGAGCTTCATCTTCTTGACCCACCAAAACAAATTCTCGGTCAAAGCTGCGATACCAAATCCCATTCCGAACACCCAATCTGAATCGTGCGACTCTCTAGACTTCGGCGAGCCAGAAAAAGGGGATTGGACAGGGACTTGTGTTTCTTCAAAGGCTGAAGGGAGTTGCTCCAGTCATGTTGAGAAACTGCGCCTAGGAAGACTTAGTTGCAATCCTCATTCACAGGCAGTCCGGCATCTGGATCAGTCCAATCCTATCGTTATCTTTATTGCCCTTAAGAGTACAGATGGTCTTCTTACCAAAAAAAACCAATTTTGCTTCCTTGCCCAGCGAAAAACAACACCGGGAGCCCGAGCCATACAGGTTGAGTCTCGCATGAGCGAAATCGTCGAAATCCGAGTCTGCCAAAGGCCCCCACAGACAACACTACGTCCGCGGGGGCAGAGATATTAGTTCGTTACTTTGCCTCCAGAGCTGTCAGCATGAATATACCACCAAGTTGCCATTTTCCGTTCCAGGTGCAGGGATAATAATGAGGGCCGTGTTCACTCGGCCAGTTGGTCCATACATCGGTACTCGCTTGGAACCACATTCCGTTGAACCAGAGAGGAACGTAGGGAATCTCTTTCAAGAACAACTCTTCCAGTTCCGACATAATCTTCTGACCCGTCTCATAATCATCGACAGGCGTTCTGTCGAAGGCTTGCATTAACTCGAAGGCCTTTGGATTGTTGTATTTGCCGTAGTTGCCTTGAGTCTGCTGCTCTCTGATATCCCAGAACAACCAGTAGTAGTAACTCCATACAGTATTGGACAGATTGCTGTTGAAATTGTTGATAGCCATGTCAAATCTGCCGCCGTATAGTTCGTCCTGATATCTGGAGTAGTCGGGGAATTCAGCCTTAGCGTTGATCCCCACGGCTTTCAGGTTGTTGGCGATTATTTTTATTGACTCCATCCAGTCGGTCCAGCCGAAAGGAACGATTATGGAGAGTTCTATCTTGGAACCATCTGGTGCCTCAACAAACCCGTCCCCATTTATATCCTTGTAACCTGCATCGGCCAGGACCTTCTTGGAGACCGACGGATCGTATTTGAAACTGTACTGCTCGACTACCTGTTCATCGTAATACTTCATCCAGGCATCGATAGGAAGGAAGCCAAGCGGGTTAGACTTGATAACCTGGTTTTCGAAAACCCTTGTAACTATGTCGTCGGCGTTTATGGCCCAGGCAACGGCCTTCCTGAAGTTTACATCATCCATCGGCTTTCTGCTGTTGTTGAGAAAGAGAACTGCCGTGTTATCTGAAAGCATGTAAGGCGCGCCATCGAAATATGTGTGGATTCCGTAAGCAGCTTTTACGGCGGGGACTCCTGGAAGGAAGAAGTTGCTGATGTCCAGCTCTCCTTTGAAAATCATACCCAGAGCCACGTTGTTGCCGGAAACGGTGAGGTAGACTATTCTCTTGGGGGTCGGCTTGATTCCCAGCTGCTCGATACCCCACCATTTGTCGTTTCTCAGGTAGATCATTCTGTCCAGACCGTAACCTTCAGCCAGGTAACAACCCGTTCCTATCGGTCCCTCGTTCGCTCCTGTAAGAATTTCGGCTTCCGTTTTGTTTTTCCATATGTGTTCAGGAACCATAGGCAGCTGATAGAGCTGGAAGGACCACTGCTGATAGAGTGGTTCAGTGAAATAGACACGCACGGTCAGTCTGTCAACCATCTCCACTTCTTTTATCCAGTTCCACATTGAGCTGTAATGGACTCCGGGATACTTTTTGGCGATATCGAATGTGAATTTGACGTCTTCGGCATCGAACTTTTCTCCATCGGTCCAGTATACTTCGTCTCGAAGCTTCAGCTCGTAGGTCTTTCCGTCTATCCATCCTCCATCCACTGCAAGCCAGGGAATCATCTCGTTGCTTAGAGGATCGAACATAAACAGGTACTCATAGATGAGACCGTTGGTTCCGGTCATGATCGCCCAGGGGGTGAATGGATTCCAGTTGTTCGGCGGACTCCACAACCCTCCACCGGCGTAGAGAGTTTCCTTCCGATCGTAAACTTGACCAATAGCGAGGCTACAAACGAGTATGATGGCCAGAAGTAGTAGAATGAACCTCTTTTTCATATACCCAACCTCCTTTTCTAACCCTTACGGGCTCCAACAACATGATATTACTGAAAACATTTACATATTAAAGCGATCTTGGGCTGATATTTCTCAGAAATCCGTAATTATCACCGAACAGGGCACACTGTTTTCTTTATTCACAAATAATTAACGCTATTTCAAGGCAAACCGCCTGGCCTTCCGTATGCCAGATTGTAATTGATATTAAAGGAGGTAGTATGAGTGTTCTTCACTCGCCACAGGGCAACAACATGAAATTGCTTTTGCATTTCTCTTCATCAACTACTCTTGGAAGGATCCGCATGATATCTGTGATTGTGAAAATGGTTTTCATTTTCATAAATGAGGTCGTTAAGGCTCCAAAGACTTTGGAGAGGACGGCTCTTCTCCATGATGGAATTCCTCACTTTGCGATCTTTCGGAACAGCTTGGTATGCTAGAAATCCCGCAAAATTCCGACTATGAATGAACATGTGAGTCTGGCGCGTTAAAGAAAGTAGATAGGCATAGCAGATGCCTCAGTATAGTTGGTACGTTCAAAATGAAGACCATAGCACTTCATGATCAAATCGTGAGTCATCTCTGACTTTTTCAGAAGAGTTGTTTTGTATTTAACACGCAAATGACAATCCCGGTTTTATCCGACTGAACATAGTGCTAGAGCGTATTGAAAGCAATTAGAGTCATTAGTGAAGCGACTTGATGTCATAACCTTTCTGAAAATGAAAGGATTGGGAACGATGGGGAAGAGCAGCTGCTTCACGTTGGCTCTTCCTATGCCCAATGTTTCATATTCGGAATTCGCCCTTCTTCCCCAATAACTCTCAGCGTTGAAGAACAGCGTTGGCACATTCCAAGAACAATCTCAAGATTCATTTCCGATTAACTGCCGATATATTTCCGATAATCCATATCTTCGATTCTTGTTCGAGGGATCGAGTACTTCGAGAAAGCCTTCTTGGACCCACTTGTTTACTATGTTTCTCACCATTCTCTCTGAAAGCCCCAGGTTGTTTGCCAGCTCTCTTACAGTCAAGAAATCTCTTGAAGCGAACATAGAGAGGACATTCTTCTGGCGATGGTCAAGTCTTCTCAAGAGCACTGGATCTTGAGGATTTTCTCCTTGGGTTAGAACTTCCTTTTTGGCTGCTTCGAAAACCTTTGCGAGCAATTCCACGAAGTATCCAACCCAGCCGGTGAGATCGGCCTTCTCTCTTTCCTCATAATAGTTGTGGTGGGGATTAGTGACTAGAGAGTTGTAATAGAGCTGAAGGTCGCTAGCGTGGTACTCCTCTAGAGAATAGATTCCGTTCAGTCCATAGCCTCCCCTTTGAAGAATGAAGGTGGACAAGAGCCTTGCGGTTCTTCCATTCCCGTCGTAAAAGGGATGAATAGTAACGAATTGGTAGTGAACGAGCGCAGCGATCAGCGGCACTGGGGTCTTATTCCGGGCCTCGTGCTCCCAGTTAACAAGTCCCCCCATCAGTTCCGGAACATCCTTTGCTTCCGGAGGAAGGTAGATGATCGCATTAGTCAGGGAGTCTCTTATTACGTTTTGTTCGCTTCGATACTCAGAGAGCTTTGCTCTGAGACCCTTCTCGACAATCGAGCGAGTTTTCTTTATAACATATTCATCGAACGGTCTGAGTTCTTGAGCCCACTCTTCGATTTTTGGGAGGGCATCCCAATAGTTCTTCACTTCTCTTGCATCCCTAGCTTTTTCTTGTATAACCCGTTGATTATTTACAACATCGCGCGCTTCCTGGAGAGTCAGGCGATTGCCTTCTATCTGTGTTGAAAAGTGGGTTGATCGGATCCTTGCGCTTTCTCTAATTCTCGAAAGAGAGCTTAAAGGAATCTGAGCGTTCTCCACTTGAACCCTTATCTTTTCTATGGTCATGAGATCTGAGGCTATCTTATCGGTAATTGAGTACCGGGGGTCCCACTTCACTTTCACCAATATCGCTCCTCTCACCACACTTCAATTATACTGGATTTCCGATAAACTGCCGATAAAGGAGTCGCTGAACGCTGCAAAATCCGCTCATCGCTTGAGAGAACATGCTGAACGCTTCGAAGAGCCGTCCTTAGTTATTGGTCCCGGATCATAAACCAGTCCGTGGATATCATGGAGAGCGCTTGAGAGGACAGAAGGCATCCAAATGAATCTGTCTGAAAACCCAGCAGATCGATGAGTTCAGTTGAAGCCCTTTAGGTTTACGAAAACCTGTCAGAAATAGTGTAGATTATTGCTTGGGAGGAAATCCTCAATAAGAAGCCATTTCCAGAGAGGGATCAGCTCAATGGTCTTGTCGTGAATCTTCAGCGTGTCTTCAATGTCGCTGTTTAGAAGTATCCTGCGGGATCTCTCGCCCTCGAATTCGAGTAATCCCCGAAGTTCACGTTCTCTCAAATCGAGATCATCCAGATTCGACATTGTGACATTGATGACCAGATCGTCAGTTCTTCCAGAAGCGACGAAATCAACTTCGGTTTTGTCAGTCTTCCAGAAAGTCACTTTAGAGCCCCGCCTCAAGAGCTCTAGAAAGACAATGTTCTCTCCATCTCTTCCAAAATCCTCAGTGAGCGGCTTGACAACGGCTTTTCTCAAACCAGTGTCGACGGAATATACTTTTCTTGGGTTGATTAGGGCTTTCTTGACGGAATTCGTGTGAAGCTCTACTTCAAACAATATGTATGCTTCCGATAGGTGCGACATGTTCTCTGAAATTGTGCTGGTTGAAGTCTTTCCCGAGGTCTGTTCGAGAGCCTTCTGTATTTTTCTGTAGCTCAAGAGATTTCCGCTATTCTTCAGAGCATAGAGTGCGATTCTCTTTGTAAGCAGAACGTCTCTGATATTCCAACGCTCTACGATGTCCCTGTATATGATGTCGTCGAAATATGCCTCGAGAATCTTTGTCCCGTTTTCTTCCGGGAAGTTCAAGAGAATCTCAGGAAAGCCTCCAGAATCCAAATAACTGAACAGCAGATTCTTGATGAGATCGCTTTTGAGTTCAATTGAAAGCGAGGAGACTTCAATTCCCTTCGATCGCACAAAGTCCGCGAATGAAAAGGGCAACAGAGTCAGATCTATGTGTCTTCCTGTCAACAGCGTTCCAAGCTCCTTGGAAGAAAGCTTTGAAGATGAGCCGGTAACAATGAATTTGACCTCCCCGGACTCCCTGTAAGTCTCTATCCATTGCTCCCAGCCTCGTATATGCTGGATCTCATCGACAAACATGTAAGTCTTTCCAACGGGATTGACTCTCTGCCTGTAAAGCCTGTAGAGTTTTTCAAGAAGGACAGGTGTTTTCTCTTCCATTAAGAGAGAGACATCTTCAAGGTTCAAGAACAGAAAGGAGAGTTTATCAACAGATTCTAGGAGCTTTCTGTACACAAGCTTAAGAAGAGATGATTTGCCGGATCTTCGAGGCCCTTTTACGATCTGCACGAAATTGCTGTCAAGAAATTCTTCAATCTCACCGACCTCTCTTCTGTAAACAAGGTCCGGAAGGGATCGATCTTCCCAGTAATTCCATCTTGCAAGGACGGAAAACATCTGTTGATCTGTCATATTAACCACCTGTCAATTAATGACCTTTATAACAAACACATTTTAGCATAAGTGACCAGTATATAGAACACTATTTCACTTTATTTCTGAAGAGATCTTATAATAAGAGACTTAAGGCCCCTTCGAAAGCCCAGATCCCGAAACAAGTTTGGGATGACAGGGTAAGCAGTTACGAAGGGTCGGTATGGAAATTATATAGTGAGAGTCTCACAGGAATGATGCATAGAGGAATTTCCAAAAAGCCATTGTTTGTTGACGCAGTGAGAGCTACGGGAAAGCCACTAATGAATAACGATGTTTGATGATTTTCGGAAATCCCGGCAAACTCCGGAGTTTCCACACAACATTCTGCTAGATAGAATTACTTCTTTGTTGTAAAACTCCATATTGGACCAATCACCGGCAGCGAGCCCTCGTTCTTCGCAGCTATCTTCCAGTAATATTTCGCATTGGGAAGGAGACCGCTCTTGTTATAGGTATTGGTAGTTCGATTCGATATGAAAAGGGAAGGATTGTGAGATGTGGAAAGGTATAGATCGTACAATACCGCATCCCCGTCGGGATCTCCGCCTTCCCAAGACAAGAGAACTTCAAGATCAGTGTCCTTCGTGCCATTTGCCGGGGAAGGGTTCGAGGGAACGTTGGGGAATGACTTGACCGCTACTGTGAATGTCTTGTCAGATGATGCTTCCTTCTCGTCTTCTGCTCTTATAGTGACTGCAACATCGCCGAGTGGTCCGCTGACTGTCCATTCATAAAGGCTGCCTGAAACGGTTCCCGGTCCTCCAATGAGACTATATGAAAGAAAATAGCCGTCCAGATCTGAACAATATTCGGCAAGGTTGATCTGAATAAGCTCTCCAATATTCTCGACAATTGCTTCTATGACTCCCCATTCAGGCTTGCTATTCTTTATTGGACAGGCCGTAAGGAATAATACAGTAAGCACAAGAACCACCGTCAGGTGAAAACTCTTCATCTCATTATCTTCCACAATCCGAATTAGGAGATGAGATTGCTGCTTTTTCTGAAAAGTGAGTGGTTCCCTAACAACATCTCCTTATAGATTTTGAACAGCATCGGACGATTCAGGTGCTTCTGGGCAGAGTGACCTTTCTGACTCTTCGGGGAAAGAGTTAAGATACGCGTGTTTCTACGATAAGACCACCCGAGAAAGCGTATTATGGAGAGTCTGCTGCGCTAACGAGAGACGAGAAATGGAGAAGCCAGTCTGCTGGCGCAGGCCAGTCGCACTTCGTGCGGCCAGTCTCGCCTTCGGCGAGGCCAGTTCCGCTTCGCGGGCTAAGAGCCGCAGTACGCCTAAAAACGAAGACCTTCTGTTTGGGGTCATCCCGTGATGTTTCTGCACGGAATCTAGCATCTAAGTACCGCTGAACGCTGTAAAGAAGCGGTTTTCAGTTGACCGTCCAAGAACTGGGTTCGTACTTCGAAGAGCAGTTCCAAGTTGCAGTGTGCC
>NZ_DJGL01000078.1:0-45327 GCF_002432735.1 Mesotoga sp. UBA5847
CTTAGGGTGGCAGCCCCACGGGTAAGACAACCTCTCCGTGAAAGGACGGATATGACGGACTGTTTGTCCATGCGCATTTCAAGAGTTGCTTTCGGTGACTCTTATGTAGCCATCCGGGAACACGTCTACTCTCTCAATTAGATTGTGAATCGTCTCGTCCAATCTATAGCAGTCTCCGGAATCCAGATTGTTCTTTATGGTATCCCATTTATCTTTCAGTTCCTGAGCGGTCACAAAGTGTTGCTTGTCTGGGTTCTCCAGATAATTGAGTTCATTCTGAATTGATTCTCTCTTTTCCTTTATTCTGGCGGACTCTTCCTTCAACAGAAGCATTTCCACACCGTTCTTGATTGCCTCAACGAGGTTTGCCTCCTGAGACTGGACTTCAAAGAGCTTCTTTTTCAAGTACTCGATTCTCTTTCCCCTGATCTTATCTTCTCTGGCAGCTCTCTTGTTCATCTCCCTGGCTATCTCTTCATAGTCAGCGTTGTCCATGTCGCCGAACATTTCATGGCGAATATAGTCAATAACGAACTTCTCGACTTTGCTCTTGGCAATGCCCACATATCTCACGGGTTTGTGGTTTTTCCATGCACTGCATACGTAACTGGTCTTCTTCGAACCGTTACCTACGAGTGAAGCGCCGCAATCGCCGCATTTGATGATCCCTGTAAGAAGGTAGAAATGTACTCTAGGCGACCAGGAGCGTTTAGAGAATCGCTCATGAACTTTATCCCACAGTTCTCTGGAGATGATCGCATCGATCGCATTTTCAAGGACTAGGGCATCCTTCCTATTGATGTGATGATATCTCTTTGATCCCTTTCCGTAGACAATTGAACCTATGTACTTCTCGTTGTGCAAGATGTCCCAAATTGCAGTCTTAGACCATGGCTTTCCTTTGCGGTTGACGATTTTCCTGTCAGTGAAGAATTCGCAGATGAAATTTATGCTCTTTCCCTGGGCGTAGAGGGCAAATATCTCGTGTACTACGGGAGCTTCTTTTTCATCTACACCCAGCACCTTCCTAGTCTTTCCTTCTTTGTCTTTGACCTCGATTGTCTTCAACCCATATGGAGGATTACCGCCCATCCAGTAACCCATGCTGGCGTAGTTCTTCATCCTGACTTTCGTCTTCTCGACTATTCTGTCTCTTTCCGCACCTGAGAGAATGAGTTTCATTCCCCTGTAGACCTTGCCCATATATGTGGAAGTATCGACAAGATCTCTCACGGCTATTACCCTGACTCCAGTCTTCTCTTCAAGGTCCTGTATGAAGACTTCTCCTCTGGCGCCAGCCCTGGAGAACCTGTCGAAGTCGTCGACGAGTATATACTCGAACTCTCTTCTATTAGCATGATCGATCAGTTCATCGAGTTGTTCTCTTCTGTTGACTTTTCCTGTTTCCTTATCTGCGAAGTACGCCACAATCTCAATTTCGTTGCTCTCGGCGTATCTGTCGCATTCTTCGAATTGACCTACAAGGCTGAGATCAGATTGATGAAGTGTTGATACTCTTGCGTAAGCAGCGGCCTTTCTCAATGCAAACACCTCCTAGCTATATCATAGGATTAATCGAGATGTTCGATGGAATGCTTGGAAGTAGACTATGTCCTACCTATTATGGCGAAGCAGAACTATCTCACTTTCGGTCTGGGTAGGCTTCGAGCTTTATCAAAAGCGTCAAAGAAGATAGAAGCAGCACTAGATTTAACCTCTTTTGATGAGGTCCGTGTTCCTTTAGGAGTAGTTGTGGAACTCTTCCTAACTGAATGAGCTTTCTTCATGAAGAAGTACCCCCTTTCTTGCCTTCTCGTGTGTAATAATAGCATAAATTAGCCGAAAACCGAACCCATTACTAAGGTGCAACAAAGGGTCATAATCCTTGACTCATTGGAAATACATTGTCATCGCTATAGTGATAAGGATTACCAAATTTACGATTAATATCGTCCACTTCCAGCCCCTGAGGAGCGTATGCGCAAGGCTCCAGTGGTCAAGGAAGAGCAAAGGGATAATTGTTCCTAGAAGAGGGATTATTGTTGCTGAAAGAAAGGAAATCGTTGTTGCTGAAGAACCTGGGGAGACTTTAGGAATAATCTTCATAAAGAGATCATTGGATATGATCTCTCTTAGATAATTAAATAATCCAAGCTGAGAGAGCATGGAAATTAGAACTAATATGCTCGAAGATAAAAGAATCGCGAAGTAGCAAACAATTGTCCCCGATAGCTTGTATTTCATTGATATGGTTTTTGTGCTTGTTACAGAGACTAGATTCAGGTAGAAACCTTTCGGACTGCAAATGGCAGGTGCTGTAGTAGAGTATTTCCTTGTGTTTCTATGGATTACTTTGTTTGAGCTAATACGACGTCCAAAGAATCCCTCATCAGAGTGCTTGTCTTTCATGGAGTAAGCCGAGTCAACAGTGGCTATGTGCACATGGACGCTCTGGGCAGAAGCAAGACTTATTGTATGTGTTACAACATTACTTCTAGACATTGCCATTCTTGACGTGAAATGGGTTTTTACGAGCGCCCGAAAGACGTTTGTTGGAACAGCACCAAGAACCAGAAAACTCCTATTGACATTCTCCGATAGAGAGACCAGTTCTAGGTATCTGGGTTTGCAACTTTCAATTCCTGATAGTTTTGAAGAGTCGTCTGTTGAACTCTCAGAACTACTAGGCAAAACATTACTAATTGTATCGAGTATGCTAGTGAGTTCTCCTGAAATCAGTGATTCATATTCTGCGCACATTTCTAGGAATTTCAACACATTGTCACTAGATAGAACCTCAGCAGAATCTCTACCGTAATTGCTTTTCAAGTAGAGATAGTCTCTTAATGAGTGGACAGGAAAGGAAAACGCCGAGTAAGACTTCTCAATGAACTCCTCATGAATGGTACCAGCACATGCCCCAAGGTACTCAATCAGCTCATGACCGCACTGATTGACAAGCGAAGAATTGGATTCCCAACATGCTTCAGATGAAGAGGATCCTTCACGCAAAGTCTCGAACTTCTCCTTGATACTGTTTCTGTTTGTCCTGATCAACTTTAGATAATCTCTAAGAGAAGCATCGGTGCTCTTCTCAATGGCTTGTGTCAGTTTGAAGAGCTCGGTTTGATTTAGATAAGGCCTTACCTCATCAAAGAAGTCATTGTAGAGTATTTTTTCGCGAGGAAGTTCCATTCTCTTTCCACCATCAGATGCCATCAGAGCTGCCAAAAAAAGCTCAATGTCATCTGTGCCAAATTTGTTATGCAATCTGGCAATCAAACGTGATTCCTCAAGGAATATCTTGCTCATTGCTCTGGCCTCAGTGAACCGTTGTAGAATGAATTGCTGGTCTCCAAATGATTGAGAAATGTTGAGAGAGAACATCAGCGGTTTCGCAAATGTGAACAAGGGTATATACACGCTCTTTGGTTCATCCTTGATACAATCACAATCTAAAAAGTCGAACTTGTAACATGGATTTCTGTATTGGACAGAAAGAGTAATCTTTTCAACACTCTCGGTGTAGGGCTCAAATTTATATACTGCTCTCTCTCTCCAAGAGAGATCATCAAGTGAAATCTTGAGACACTTCAAGCAGACCACTCTCTCTCTATCTCCCCCGTTCAGGTCGTCACAAAATGAGCGGTATATGCACTTCTGCTTGACAGAGTCTGCGCTTATTCTGTTTCGGTCAGATTGTCCACCTTGAATGCCACCCTTGAGTGTCTCGCCAGAGGTTCCACTAAATCTGCAGGGCTCATTCTGTTCAAGTGTGTTTTCTTCTCCATTCATTATGTAAGTCCCCTTTCATCAGATGTCCACATAACACCCCTTCCCCTTCATACATCCCCCAAACGCATACGCCACTGACTTCGGATCCATCCCCGGCAAATAGAAGACGGTCGTGAGTTCTTCAACGTCCTGTCCATGTTCTTTCCAGATGATTTCGGTGATCTTCATGAGTTGATCTCTGGATGGAGAATAATCTAGCAGTTGGACCTTAACATTTCTCCTCCGCATACCTATTCCAAAATCCCTGACGCTCAGGATCTCGTAGGCTATCTCCCCGCTTTTCAATGCTATCCCCCTGAATGTTATTACTACACGTCTGTCATTTTACATCAGTTAACATTCAGAACAATACCCACTAATTAACTCGACTTATTAGTACTGGAGAGTTGTCAAGTCCTCAAGATGGCTACAGTTATTATCACTATGTTTGTATCGAAAGATTAAGTGATATGATTAAACAAAACCTGTGAAGTTCAGCAAAGCAATGGGAGGTGGAACATGAAAGGATTTGACGAACTTAGGTATATCCGCCCAACTCTAGTCATATTCGTTTTTGTTGTTACCGTTCTTCTAATGCTGCTTCCATTAACCTCTGAATGTTGAGTCTTTGTAGTAGATTCACAGTAATTGGTCGCATTTCATCCCAGAAGATTTGTGACTCAAGAAAATCCGCGGCCTTTTTACTTGTCAAAGCAGCAAATACCCTTTTAGCTTCATCTTCAGAGGCGAATGGGAGATAATAGACCGTATCATCAAAGAAAACAGGTTTGCTCAACAATGGACCTACAAGCCTGAAATACAGGCTCTTATAGAGACTGGAAATTGCGATTTTCCAAGGCGCAAATGCATAGTCTCCAACACCAAATACGGAGAAACGGGGTTTAGATAGGTAAACTCTGCTCTTTCTTTTGTCAAGAATTTGTGAATGAGAGACTAGGTATTCCCATGTTTTGGGTGCTCTATCATGTATCGTTGATGTATCCTCACCTATTCTTTTTTGAGTTACAATAACTCTTCGGTCTCTATTTTCAGTCTTTCCTCTTGCCAAATCAGAACCCTTCTTAAGAGGATAGATATATTCATCCTCGATCTCAACAATCTCATCAAATCCGTTATACATAACACCGTTTCGAACTGTCAACTCCAGAACTTTCGCAGCATCATGCTTTATGCCTGATCGCCATTTGAATGGGGAGGCCAATATTGAATTGTTGAGATATTCGGTCGATCTATATCTTTCTACATCCTTAATTATTCGTTGATCTTCGTATTTTGAAGTAGATGCGGGGAGATTATTCTCTAGCTTATCGAAGACATCGAGCAAATTGGAACTTTGGTCTTTGCCGAATTCAACCAAAAAAAGACAAGCGCTTACGTTAGCATTGAAATGTTTCTTAGCATCAATGCTGTAAATGGCTGCATACTTAACATCAAGATTGTTCCTCCATGCGTGCAACATTGCTTTTCTTGCAGTAGATGTCTTGCACAACATTGCTAGAGTTCCTTCTGATGAGTTCAAAGCATCCAGCAGTTTCATGATCATCCAAAGTGAAATATCGAAATTGCTCTTTCCAAGAAGAGAATCGAAACCTCGCGTATTACCATATTCTCCTTTGGACGGGAGATTGGAACCATTAATTGACCCAATTTTTGAGTTCGTTACCCAAGGAGGATTGCCGACCACCAGAACGGGTGTCTCCAATTCCGTGATAACCTCTTTCCAATCAGTAGAAAAAAAGTCGCCTTTCTTAATGTCTACTCTATCTTGATAGACAGTGTTGATGGTTCTTCTTGCGTGTTTCACATAGTCTTCATTAATGTCATAACCTAATACTGATCTGCAATTTGGAAAGCAATTGACCGCCGCCTCCAAGAATGAACCCAATCCGCAGTTTGGTTCTAAAATACTGCCAAAGTCTTCACGGCGTGATTTAATCTTTTCACAAATAGTATTTGCAAGCTTAGAGGATGTCTGAAAATCTCCAAATTCAATCTTTCTTTGACTAGTTGCCACCTGACCACCTCACAAGATTCTATGAATTCCTTGCACATTTCCTGCCTCACTTATAACTCTAGCGTACTGCAGTCTCCATTGAAGGGCGTTTGATATTGTTAGATATCCAATCTCTGGAGGATTCGTAAGGATCCTTTCCCCAAGTTTCTTAGCTTGTATATCATCAACTGGGAGATTGACGTTGAACATTAACGACATTAGGTCCTCCAGGTTCCCATTGTTCTCTAGAATAGATGTTATCTGCTTTGTAAGCTGAAAATCGGCAGTTCTTTGCTTCTCCACATATATCACATGCAATATGTCAAGCTTTCCGACTTTTCTAACACCGATATCTTCTTTTCGATAGACGAAAACCAGAAGATCATATCCAAGGCCGTAAATCTTCTGCTCGGCATTATCAAAAGGACAAGACGATTGAGGTTGAACAACACTAGTCACTTTGATGTCCACCTCAAGCTCGGGTAGATCAATCCCTTTTGCTGAGTTCCCGATTTTCACTTGATAATTGGCTTTTAGATGATCTTTGAAACGCTTTTCAAAGAAAGTTCCGACTGCCTTTCCATCAGTTTTTCCGTACAAGAGAACTTCTTCACGGCCCGTCTGAATCTTTGCATATTCCTTTGCCTCAGAAAAGAGATCATGTCTTGTAAGCTCTTTCATAATAATACCTCCTAAAATGAGTTATGAGAATAAGACTTTGATTGCAACGAATTTGACGGTTCATTGTAAAAACAAACACTGAATTGTACTAGTTTGCAGACCAGGCGATCCATATCAGACTATCTCACATTATCACTCCGTCACTCTTTTTCGTGGGACGATGTAGGCAATCAACAGTAAACAAGATATTCTCAGGAGGAACTTCAAACTTGATTAGCTAGTAAGTCATCTTTGTCGTTGCTACGTCCTTCACTCTTAGTCTCTCAATCCAACTGTGGTTCGCAAAACGGAAAGTCTAAAGCACGCTTTTTGAAAACCATTAAGAGAATACTAACAAAACCACGCAAAAAAGCATCCTTGTTATCCACTTAACTGCACTGTGCTAGTAAACAGTCATAAATCACCAAATACCTTGCAGTATTGCTAGTTTTCCTGAAAAGAAACACATGTACCAAGATGAAAAACACAGTGTAGTTCAGCTTCCTGTTTTTCAATGGAAAATGTCTGAAATGGGGATATGTGTTGCTTGGTGAATGCAATTAGCAAAGCGAATTTCTCCTTTTCTGTTCGCTTATCATTACTCATCACTAGCACACATCGTTTATCTAATGGGTGCTCAACCAGTGCTACTGCTTCTGACTCGACTTCTGTTATGATCTCTTGTGCAATTTCACCCCAGTAAAGGTTTCCTTTAATATGTGGACAATCATTACTGCTAAAGGCGTTGCCACAAATACTACATTCTGATTTAAGGATGACCATTTCTACACTACCGAAAAACCTGTATGGGTACAAACCCTCGTATCCAGTTAACAGGTCTACAATCTGAGGCACCTCACATCTGTTCTCAATAGCTGTATGTTGACCCACAAGAAAAGCGGAGTCTAAACAGCTCTGTAGGACATTCCATGTTTTTTCGTATTCCTCACTGAAAAGCAATTTGAAGTACTCCGATAGCTGGCAGAACATCCTAAAATAAGTTCTTGCGATCAATTGAGCATTTGCTAGTTCCTCTATCTTGTGTTCAACTGCATATTCCTTGATTCGATCAAGAAGAGCTTCAGCTTCCTGGAACCCTTCGTAAGGTCTACTGAAGTTGTATGATTGAAGCTCAAGCTTCTTGTCATGCAATGCACTAGCAATTTGCTTAACTTCCGCAAGATATGAATACTCAAAAAAGCGTTTCAGCATACTCAGCCTTATAGGTTATCCAGGTCAATATTGTCAAACTTTTCTCTGAATGTTTTTGCATCACCGTTATACCTCAGCTCCTTTGATTCTTCACCGTTTTTTACAATGATGGAAAGATTTACCTTGCATTCTTCTTTTTCTCGTCCCCTAATCCTTCTAAGAATATAACTGGTAACAAGCCCCACAACAATCGGAAGTAGGACTTTCTCCGCAATCCAAATTGTCGGCATCCATATGTCAAATGAACGACGTTCAAAAACTATTATCCTGTTACTATCTGCTAGAATGTCCAGATTAACCCCATCATCTAGTGACTTACAAAATTTTAGGAAATCTAAGGATTCCTGCGCGAAATAGTATTTCGAATGTTCATGGGGTTCAGGCAGTATTAGAATATCCTTTGTGATCAACTTATTTCTTGTTTCTTCAGAAACAGAGTAATCTGCGAAGTATTCTTCGAAAGGATACTTTGACGCTTCAAGAGAAACATCAGATTTCATCGTGATACTCCCTCCTTGATAGTTTATTAATGTCGACGTACAGATACTTCTCACAGCAAGAAAGCTATATGCTCGGTTTGCTATCGCTTCTTCACTATAGTCGAGTATCAGAGCATCTTCCCTCAGATCTCGTAATTCTCTCGTGAAAGTCGCTTCGCTTCAACGCTAAGTTAAGAGATGATCTATCACCAAATCTTCTCCTCAACGACGATTTCATAACCTCCGACAGCAATATAGAAGGTACCTTCATTGATTTAGTTCTCATGTGTACCTAGACTGGTATTTCCTTGAGAGCTTCCTTGAAAGTAGCCGCGTTCTCTCCTATAAACCTGTCAATTTCTTGTATGATTTCCTTGAATTCTTCTGGACCAGTGCCTAGAATATCACCCTGAATTTCACCGAAAATCTCTCCCGCAAAGCACACCATTATGAATGCAGTAGTTTTCGAGACTCTTTCATCAGGAGTATGAAATCCTCTCTTTCCCTTTTCAATATAGAGACCCGCATTTCGTATTTTGAAAATCCTTCCTTTCTTGAACCACTTCCCAAATCGTTTCTCTATATTTCCATATATTCTCGTAACTCTAAGGTTGACAAATAGAGCCCACGAGACTGCTTCCAAATACTTCGCCTGATGATCTCTGAAGGTTTTCTTGGGAACTCCGCCAGTGACTTCTTGAGCCTCGTGTTCCTTTATCATCACTGCCTTACCAGTTTCTTCTATTAGTGTAGCAGCAAAAAACGCTGCCAAAGGATAGTCTTGATCACTATAGAATTTCAGGCACAATCTCCAGTACTTATGCAGAGTATAGTATATTTTGCTTTTTGGCACTCTTTGAGCCCCCTTTATCACTAAAGACTTTCAGAATTGGATTAAGGAATAGATCGCGAGTTTTCCGGCTTCAGTCAAAACAGATTGAATTACACAAGAGAGAAAGCGAGTATCCCTTAGATTATTTTCTGCATCTCCCTATAAATGAGTAGAAAAACTTTTGACGCGAAGACAACAAGAGAGAGCAGCAAAAGCAGAAGCACAAAGACTTCCTTCACACTAACACCATTCCAATCGTATTTACTGCTTCGTTGGCCCTAGAAGGAAAGTAAATCAAGAATCAGAAAACTTTCTCTTCAAACCAACAACTACTCCGATAATAGCACATTCGGCGTCCCATCTATCTTTATCTATTCTAATAGGCTTGTACTCAGGATTTTCAGAGGTAAGAATTACCATGTCAGATCTCTTCTGGAAGTATTTTATGACGCCTTCCTGGCCGTTTATTCTCACAACTACCATCTGGCCATTCCTGGCGACCGGCTGCTTTCGAACGAAAACGACATCACCGTCAAGCAGTTTCGGGAACATGCTGAAGCCTGTCACAGTGAGAGCGAAATCTGCCGCGTCCGCCTGATCAACTGAAGCGTATCCGACAATGTCTTCTTCCGCAGGCACTCCAGAGCCTGCAGCGACTTTCCCCAGGATCGGGATCTCTTTCTGAGGCTTCAGGCTAGAGGTGGATACTTCACCTGTAAGGTTGGCATTTGGAATATCAACAAGGCCAAGGAGATAATCTGCTGTAACACCCAGAACTGTAGCAAGTTTAGCAACCTGATCGCTTCTGGGAGCAGCTCTTCTTTTGCCGGATTCATATTCCGAGATAGTAGCTTGAGCTACACCGCTTAGCGCAGCAAGATCATCCTGGTTCAGATTTCTTTCTGTTCTGATCTTTCTGAGTCTCTCACCAAAGAGATCTACATCCATTATAAGCAGCTCCATATACATATCCCCCCGAAAGTATATCACAATTTCGATATTCTCTGTACCAATATCGTAATATCGATTTTACTTATCAGAAAACACTCCCAATATCGGAATTATGATAATATCGTAATACCGATATATGATGAGGTGACCAAATGACCAAACTTAAGAAACTCAGACTAGAAAAGAGAATGACTGTGACCCATCTGGCTAAGCTTACCGGCATTGCTCAGAGTTCAATCACTGAAATCGAAAACGGTAAGCACGAGCCAACCCTTTCAAAGGCCATTCTGCTTGCACGAGCATTCGAGATGCCCGTCGAGGACTTATTCGATCACATTTGTCGGTCATCTCAGAAGAAGAGTACATCGAAGGCAACTGTTTGAACGAAAAGGTCATTGATAATTGAATAACTAACCTTGTCGCAGGTGGGATCATCCGGCCGTAAAGCGGGAGGGGAAAGAGCGAGGAAACTGACTACACTTCAGGGGACATTAAACGATTCTCTTAACCACAAGTAATTAGGAGGATTTCTGGATAAAGCGCTTCATCGAGTCACAAAATCTGGATAGTATCCACGCTTTGAAAAGGCTAGTGCAATCATACCGTATGTCAGTCGAGGAATTAAGATTGAAGTATAAATTTTACTCAAGATCAAGCTTGATGAGTTTGTATTAGTCATCAATAAGTGAGTACTTAATTACCTTGGTTCTGATGCCGATTCTTGACTGAACTAGGCTGCCCAGAAACTCTGGTTCGAAAAAAATAACTTGTGCAGTGTATATACTTTCAGGAGGAATAATGAATTCTCGCTCTTTATACCATTCTTTGTCATAGTCCAAAAAGATACCAACGAGTAGTCTCATAGCACGATTGTTTTTGTTCTTAATATCAAAGCTTACTTCAATTCCATAGTCAAGCGCAACAGAAATCGATGTATATCTTACAGCAACAATCTCTGGCATTGCAACCCCAACGGCACCAAATATGTCTCCTATTGATATTCCAAACAATTGCCACACAAGCAGCAGAATGACGACTACAGTGATAATCACGATAATGATCTGAGTAATCGTAGAGGGTTTCTTCTCTTCTTCCATAGCGTACCTCCACAAGAAAAGCGACAAATAAAACCTCTTCGTACTACAGAACGCTTAGATTATATACCATGAACGATATGTTTCACCAATAGCAACAAACTATTGCAGATTTGTTCCCATACTCAGGCAGACTCGAAACCCTCTTTCATCTAGAACCTCCTTGACAGAACAGACCAGATGAAACAAAAAACTTCGCCGGTGGAGTGACGACCCATCGGCCTTTCTGAGTATGCGAACGAGTTAAAGAGTTCTTTGCAACTGCACCACTCACATGGCGTTGCCCTGGCGCCTATACGCCGGGGCTTTTTTTGCAAAGCGTATCGAAAACCCAAACTACACGAAAGGTAAATGAAGGAGGCAACTATGAACGAAGCGAGAGCTAGAAGGTTAGGAAAAGCATTGTATCCGATAGTCAAGGAAATGAAAGAAAAGGGTCTATGGGTCTCTGCAACGAAAGAGAAGACAGAAGAAGAGGGGAGGGATGCAGGTGCCAAAGAAGTTGTCGGTGCCTCTAAAGGAATTCCCGATAACTGACCAGGTCAACGAGAACTGGAACTCACAGGCGACTTCATATGACGGCATTCTCACGATCAACGAATTCAACGGACTCAAAGGCGAACACAGCGAGAAAGAACTCATGGAGTACATACAGAGAGAACGAATGAGGGCTAGCCAACGCAAGGACTATTACATGGCCGATGTGCTCTGCAGGGTCCTGGACTGGATGAAGACGATAGACGAATACCAGGATTCGAAGATCGAAAGGATTCACAAAGCCTTCAGGCGGATCAAGTTCGAGAACTGGCAGATGAACTCGAAGCTCCTCGCTCTGGACCCGCTGAGGTCGGAGAGGTACTACAAGAAGATCGACAGGCAGATCCCGCTGGGCCTTGAAGTCGATCGAGGAGTAAAGGTCTTCAGAGACGACTCAGGATGGACCCTGGGGAATCAATTTCAAACGAAGAAGGGAGGTTAGGAGAGTGGGAAGAAAGATCGAACCGCACGAGGTCGTATCACACGGACTCTATCTCTACAGAGGCAGCAACGCGCAGGTCGCCGAAGATATCTACCGCAAGGTCATCGAAGGAAAGATGAAAGCCGAATGGTACATGAACGGGGTCCTCTATCGCTGGAGCGGCCCGGGCAAGGAGAAAGTGATCAAGCTTGTTACCGCATGAGAAAGGCCGCTCTCGCAGGCGGCCCTCAGGAACTGAGAAAGAAATCTACAGAAATTATAGCACAAGGAGGTATCTGAAATGGAAGCAGTTCGCTTGGCGAGCACGAAGCGTATCAGCATTGAAGAGTGGAAGCGTGAAAGGATGAAAGGGATTGGAGGTTCTGACGTTGCCGCTGTCCTTGGAATAAGCAGATGGAAGAGCGCGATAAGAGTCTATCTCGAAAAGATCGGGGAAGCTCCTGAAGAGGAAGTCAATGAAGCGATGGAGATAGGAAAGAGAATCGAAGACTTCATCGCGGACCTATTCAAGGAAAAGACCGGTCTTCATGTAGTCAGATGCAACGCGATTCTTCAAAGCAGTGAATACCCATGGATGATTGCCAATGTAGACCGTGAAGTATATGACCCGGAAACCGACTCCTGGGGAATTCTCGAACTCAAAAACGTCTCTCAGTACATGCAGAAGGATTGGGAGGGAGAAGAGATCCCGACTGAGGCATACGTCCAGCTCCAGCACTATCTCATTGTGACTGGAAGGACCTGGGGCTACATCGCCGGCCTGATTGGCGGGAAGAGGTTCGAGTACAAGAGATTCGAATTGGATGAGGAGCTAGCGGACGAAATCATCCGTAGGGAAGAGACCTTCTGGAAGGAGAACGTGCTCAAGGGAATCCCGCCGTCTGCAGACGCTACCGAGGACTGCACAGAAGTCCTGAAAGTCCTCTTCCCTGAGTCAATGCGAAAGTCAATAGACCTTCCCCCGGAAGACGACCTGATCGTTGAAGAGCTAGAGACTCTCAAGGCCCAGAAGGAAGAGCTGGAGAAAGAGATCACGCTGCGTGAGAACAGACTTAAGGAACACCTTGGAGACGCAGAGGCGGGTTTCACAGGAAGGTTCTGGGTCTTCTGGAAGAGCTACTACTCAAAGAGGTTTGCTCAGTCGAGATTCAAAGAAGAAAGGCCAAACGACTATGAAGCTTATCTGGAAGATACGCATTCCAGAAGGTTCAGGTTCAAGAGAGCTGCGTGAAGGAGGTCTGCTGATGCCTAAAGCAAGTGAAATCACTTCTATGGTAAAGAAGGAAGATGAAAGAAGGAACCACAAGCCCGATCCCCTAGCGGGAATAGTCAAGAACCTCACTTCAATCAAAGGGGAAATTGCCAACGCCCTTCCGGATGCGGGAATAACTCCCGAAAGAATGATAAGAATAGTAGTCACTCTTCTCAGACAGAACAAGAGCCTCGCCGAAGCGGCCATGCAGAATCCCGCTTCTCTGTTGGGAGCAGTCATGATGGCGGCCCAGCTTGGCCTCGATCCCACAAATGGACTAGATCAGTGCGCCCTGGTCCCAAGGAAAGGGAAAGTTTGCTTTGACATCATGTACGAGGGCTTAGTAGAGCTCGGTTACAGGTCAGACAGGATGGAATCCATTGTAGCGCGAACCGTCTATGAGAAAGACACCTTCAGTCTGAAGTACGGACTCAACGAAGAGCTTGTCCATATCCCATACCTAGATGGAGATCCCGGCGAGTCGAAGGGCTACTACATGGTCGGCAAACTCAAGGGCGGCGGAAACATCATAGTCTACATGACCAAGGACCAGGTAAGGAAGATTAGAGACCGATATTCTGTAGCCTACAAAGCCGGCCTAAGTGGCAGCAGGAAAGACAGCCCCTGGTTCACAAACGAAGACCGGATGGGAGAGAAGACAGTCGTCAAGGCAGGCTTCAGGTGGATCCCTAAATCTCCTATTATCAGGACGGCTCTAGCACTGGATGAAACCGCTAGAGAGTGGAAACCAAGTGAGCAGGAAGAACCTGACATGTCCCTGGTAGAGGCCGAGAACATCTGGGACGTCGAGGGCGAAGAAGTGACCGAAGTAGTAGACGCTGAAGTCGTTAAGACAGGCAATGGCGACGGCAAAGCCCTGACCGGAAAGAAACCCTTAGAGGTTTGATCTCACAGCCCACCCTTTTTTGGGTGGGCCTTCCATTGAGGTGAATCACATGTCATACATAGATCTCGTTAATCGCTTCTGGACAATAGATTCTGAATTTAGTTTCTCCCATCTTGAAGTCCATTTATACTTCAAACTTTTGGAGATAAACAACAGACTCGGATGGAAGGAAAAATTCTCTGTTTCCAATGGGCGGTTGTGTGCTTTGATAGGTACTACTCAAAAGAACCTCATTAAGGCGCGACAGAGATTAATTGACAAGGAAGTCATCGGATACAAAAAAGGTACCACTCGGGAGGCAGGAGTCTATTACTTTCCTTATCATATGAAAAAGGAAACTAATTTGGAAAGTAATGTGAAAAAAGAAAGTAATTTGGAAAGTAATCTGGAAAGTAATCTGGGAAGTAATCCGGGGAATAATCTGGGGAACATTAATAAGACTAGACTAGATAAAGACAAAGATATTATATATATACCCGCGCCCGCGATAGAAAAAGTTATTCTCCTATGGAACCAATTCCAGATCTCCAAAATTCCTGACAACCGAGAGAAAACTGAAAACTCGATTCTAGATGCCTTGAGACGACACGGTGAAGAAAACCTGCTGAGGGCTATAAGGAACTACGCCGAGATAGTCGGAGGAAGAGAATACATTCTCAGCACTCGTTGGCAGCTTTCGACCTTCATGGAATCTCATGTCGAGAAGTTCCTGGATGAGGAAAGCGCGAAGGCTATGTACCGTATGAAAGGAGGGCCGGATGGAAGAAGTGAGAAAGACTCAAGGGACAGCTGGAAGGAACGCTTCAAGAACCCAGCAGGAACTCATACCGATGAGCGAGATCTTGAAGAGCTGCTCATTAAGTCAGAAACAGGCTCTTGAAGAGTGCCGCTCGAAATGCCCTGGTCCTCAGAAGTGTGGGACCGGCGGACTGATCGAATACGTTGAGAACGGTATTATGACCAGGGTCTTCTGTCCTGTCATGGAAAGGTACCTTAGTCAGGTGAAGATCCAGCAGAAGATCATGAACGCCCTTCCGAAGAACTTCTGGGACCGCACGTTCGCGACATTTCTTCCCAGGACTCCGGATCTCAAGGCCGCTCTCTTAGCCGCGAGAAAATACACAGGAAAGAAGGCCTGGAAGATAGGAGCAAATCTGGTCTTCCTTGGCGGCTACGGTACCGGAAAGACTCATCTGGCGGCCGCGATTGTGAGCGATGCAATATCCGAGGGAAGCACGGCCGCTTTCGTTACTTCAACGAGTCTCACGGGGAGCATCCAGGAGATCAGCAAGAAGTTCGAAGAGCTGAAGACTATCGAGCTGGTGGCCATAGACGATGTCGCTGTAGAACAGGAGAACAAGATAGTCATGCAGAAGATGTTCGAGCTTATAAACTACAGGTACGAAGCCGAGTTCGGCACGGTCATGACATCGAACCTGAACCCGAAGGAGTTCAAAGATCTCATGGGCGAGAGGATCTGGGACCGTCTTGCCGAGAGAGTCTTCATAGCCTACATACAAGACGCCGAGAGCTTCAGAAAGCAGAGGAGAGACGAGTACGTCGACTGGCTGAATGAGGAGGGGGAATGAACATGGTTCTAGTCTGGATCTACGTCGTGGGAGTCCTCATGACCGGCTTCCTGATTATGGTCACCGAGGAGCAGGAGAGGATATTTATCCCTCCTGAAGAGAAACTGCTTTCTTACATAGTCGGTTCGCTTCTCTGGCCGTATGTGATCATTCGGTGCCTGATCATGTGGATTAGAGGAAGGGGGCTCAAGTGAATGAAGAGCATCGATAGATACCTTAGGAGACAGAAAGAAAAGATAACTTCTCAAGAGAGGCAAGATAAGAAACTCCAGAAAAAGCAGGAAACAGACGCGAGAAGGGCCGACGAACTCTTCGGGCCAGAAGAAGAACGGGAGAAGGCGCAACAAGATGACTCGGTATGAACGCGCAGTGGTTCTGAAGAGAATAGACGGCCTCTGGAGAGAGGTATATGCGAAGAGGCTTATAAGGGAGGTAAAGAATGACCAAAGCGAGACTCGAATTCATAAGGTCGGTAGCTCTCAGGCATAAGCAGATCCGGGAAGGAGATAAACCAATCACTCCAGGCGAGACGGAGAATCTTGGATACATTATGGAAGGCGTCCTCTTTGAATGCATTGAGGAGATCGAAAAGATCCAGAAGGAAAATATCGAACTCCGCCAGACCCTTGAGGGCAACGGAATGATGATCCTGAAGGAGGAAAAGCCGGACTCATATAACGGCCGCCTGGACATTATCGAGGTCGATTACTGATGAGCTTGACTCAGAGAGCAGTTTACTCCTTCTTGCTCGAAAGACTTGACGAGCCCTCAGAAGACCTTGAGGTCATTGTCGAGGGCAGAAAACTCTGGCAAGCAGCCTTCAAGGCAAAGGAAAACGCCGCTCTGACATTCCCTGGCAGCGAGTGGCGGGTAAAGAGGTGGATGAGGACGAATGGTAAGAAGAATATGCCCTAACTGCGGTAAAGGACAGTTTAGCAGCGTCGAACAGGAAGACTGGACTTGCAGCAACTGCGGAGCTCGAATACCGAAAGAACTAAACGAGGTGATTAGAAGTGAAACAACTTACTCTGATCGGAATAACAGTTAGAGACGAATATGAGAATGAGATGCCGTACAAGGTTACATTGAAGGCTGCGATCTCTCACGGGAAGGGTTCGAGCAAACAGACCACAAACAGCGCTACTTCTCTCCAGATTCATCCAGGCCGCATAGACGAATTTGTTGGCGAGTTCAACGATCTCGTGCAGAAGTTCTCGAAGAAGGCTCTGCATGAAGACGGACTCGTCGAGTGAGATGGTTGAAGATGAAGTACAGAGTCATTCTCAAGAGGACAAACCAACAGGGAAAGGTTGAGGAGAAGAGACCGGTGATAGATGCCACGAGCCAGCATGAGGCAATGGAGATCGCCCTGAAGATCCCTGAAAACAGAGGCTTCTACGTATGGGGAGTGAAGGAAGATGAAAGTGAGAGTTAATCCCTCGGTGTTCAGGTACCACGTCGAGAGGGCAGGAAAGACGATAACGGCAATCGGCGGAGATTCAAACTCCGCAAGGGTCCTGTTCAATATCCTGACTGGCCAGACCTCATTCACGACAATGAAGATGATCAGGAAATTCGCGAAGAACATGGGAATAGAGCCGCATGAGCTTGTTCCTGACGAGAAGATGGAAAGGCTTGTAAGAGCGTTCGCGGAGGTGGAGTGATAGTGATTGTGATGGTACTGATCGCGCTGTTCATCCTTCTCATGGTAGGCTACGCACCGCTCATAATCTCAGGGAGGATCTCAGATGAAGAAGAAAGAAGAGAAAGCAAGGACGGAAACGGCAAAGGTGATCGGAATAGTTTATCCAACTTACTCCGTGATTAAGAGGCATGAAAAAAAGATAGACACGGAGATAGAAAAGCTCGGAAAAATGAAGACTTCAGTACCGGTCTCCATAATGTGGCTCTATCTTCGGGGACTGAAAGAGTTTATCGAATTGTATGAGCAGCTTGAAAGTGCTAACCAGACGAAGATCCTGGAAAAGATGTGAGGGCTCAGGCCCTCATTCTCCTTTGGAGGGAATTATGCTTCAGCATAGATGCGAGAGATTCGTAGCCGGCACTCATTCAGAAGAGGACCTTGTGATCATACTGCGGTCGTTGCAAACGATGTGGTCGAGGATCCTTGAAAGACCAGTTGTGCTTGGTCTTGAAAATGCCGAGATAGTTGTTGAATCACCTTGTGGGTCTCCTACCTTCCTTTCGAATATGAGTATGAAGGATGCTTTGAGAATTAAGAGGATTATTGGAATCGAAGAGAAAGAGATCTACTATCAGACTATCAAGCTGCTGGAGCTCATGTTTAGGAGACTTACAAAGCGTCAGATGGAAGCAATCTTCTGGCGATTGATTGATCATAGCAGGAAAGACCGAAGACCTCCAAGCAATAGAGAGCTCGCTTCCTTCCTTAACATTGACGAATCAGCGTTCAGAAGACATTTGAGGAGAGCGTGGGAGAAATTGGGACGTGATCCAGTGTATCTATCAAACTACGTTGCAATAAGTCTAGATACAGAGCAGTAGATTTGACTGAAAGTGCTACACTATTAATGTTCAACCGTACCTAGCTTCACACCCTGAGTCATTCACCCTTCTTCTTTGAAAGAAGTGGGCCGTATTGCGGCCCTCTTTTTTGGTTAGTCTTAGCGAGCTCTTGCTGCTAGAAATTTTGAGTAGGTCCGCAAAAAATGATATAATTCGTTAGAATTGTAGAAAGTGTCTTCTCATGGCTTCCAGAGGGAAGCCTTTTTGTTTATATGTGGAGGTCCTTCGGGGCCTCTTTTCTTATCCTGTTACGTAACATAACATAACATAACATATCATAACAAACTGGAGGTGATGACATGCCTAGACCTAACAAGGTTGAACAATACAAACTTGAGAAAGAAGTGCTCGACTGGTCTCGCCAGGGTATGTCATCCAGGGAAATCTCAGAAAAGATAGCTGAGGAAAAGAACCTAGATGTATCATATGGAGCAATAGCATCCTTTCTGAAGTCTGTAAGGGAAGAGAGAGCCGAGACTTCAAGGGCGATAGTCCAGGAACATATGCAGAAGACTCTCCCGAACGACCTTCAACTGGTAGACGAGATGAACAGCGAGCTCTCAAAGTGGTTCAGGGACAAGTCACTATCGAAAAGGGAGAGACTGAGGATATATGACAGCCTTCTCAGGGGAATAGAAATGAAGCTGAAGAACTCC
This sequence comes from Mesotoga sp. UBA5847, assembly GCF_002432735.1. NCBI lineage: Bacteria > Thermotogati > Thermotogota > Thermotogae > Kosmotogales > Kosmotogaceae > Mesotoga > Mesotoga sp. UBA5847. The sequence continues at coordinate 18,947 of NZ_DJGL01000078.1, forward strand.
GGCGCCGGCGAGAACAGCACAGAAGACTTCCTGAAAGCTCTCAAAGAGCGCTGGGGGATATGAAGAAAGAGAAGTTCCTCTCTGACATCGGGTTTGTGCCTCACAACGGTGGCCAAGAAGAGGCCTTCATGTCAGAGGCGAGATTTAAGATCTTATGCAACGGAAGGCGCTGGGGGAAGTCGTTATACGCAGCTGTGGAAGCTATCAACTATCTTTTCAGGGAGAAGAAGAGAGTCTGGGTCGTGGGACCGACTTACGACCTCTCAAGGAAAGTCTTCAGAGAGATCTATCGTTACGTGAGACCCAGGAGAAGGATCTGGCACCCTGACGGACACTGTACAGACTCGAAGTCCGAGATGCGGATCCTCACGAACTGGGGAACGGAGATACTCGGGAAGTCCGCCGATAACCCAGATTCACTCATAGGTGAAGGTTTGGATCTACTAATAATAGACGAAGCGGCCAGGATAAAAGAAGTCATATGGGACGAGAATCTGAGACCGACACTGACAGACAGACAAGGCAAGGCGATAATCATCTCCACTCCCAAAGGCCGGAACTGGTTCTACAGGTTATGGACCAGGGGTAAAGACCCTCAATTCCCTCTATATAAGTCATGGCAGCATCCCACATCGGACAACCCTCATATTGCACCGGAAGAGATTGAAGAAGCGAGAATGACGCTTCCTGACAGGGCATTCAGGCAGGAATATCTTGCAGAGTTTCTTGAAGACACCGGCGGTGTGTTTAGGAACGTGAGGAGACTAATTCGAGGAACGCTCAGAGATCCCAAGCCAGGGGAGAGGTTCTTCATCGGCGTGGACCTTGCCAAATACATGGACTTCACCGTAATTACCGTCCTGGACGAGAGAGGAGATCTCGTCTACTTTGCCAGGTTCAACCAGATAGACTGGAACCTCCAGAAAGAGAGGATCAGATACATAAGCAAGCGGTACCCGGGGAAGGTCGTGCTTGACAGCACAGGAGTGGGGGATCCCATCTATGACGAGCTTAGAAGGGACGGCCTGAACGTAGAAGGATTCAGGTTCACGGCCTCATCGAAAGAGCAGCTTATAAACAACCTATCAATGCTAATAGAACAGGGGAAGCTCCACTATGAAGACATTCCCGAACTTATTAACGAGCTCGAGATCTTCGAGTACCAGATAACACCTTCGAGAAACCTCAAGATGAGCGCGCCCGAAGGCTACCATGACGACTGTGTCATTTCACTTGCCCTCGCTGCCTGGGGTCTGCACAGTCTTTTCAGCAAGCCGGTCTTCTTCACGAGGTCAGATAAATACTGAGGTGGTAATGATGGGCATTTTCAACATATTCAGCAAGAAGAGCGAACCCAAGCCCGTTATGGGACAGGTGGGAATCGTGGACACTTCCTCATCTGGATCGACAGGTCAATCGCTCAACTCTCAGACGATTACAGACATGAAAAGAGACGAGACGATAGCGGCTGGCCTTAGATTCATCTCGAGTTCGACGATCTCAAAGATAGGAAGCTACTCAAATCCTGACAGCGATGTCGCGCAGTTCGTCAGCGGCGTGATCGAAAATCTCGAGATCTCGCTCCCGACTTTCTTGAAGAAGATGCTCGAGGACATGCTAGCCTACGGTTGGGCAGGCGCCGAGATCGTCTGGCAGAGTTCGGACGGAAAGCTGTGGATTGAAAAGATTGTGCCTTACGCGCCAAGTCAGATGTCATTCTACCCGGAAGAGGCGCCAGAATACGTGAAGCTTACGACTTCCAAAGGCGAGTTCCAGATCCCTATGTCGAAGATGTTTGTCATCAGAAATGGCGAAGGCCTCTATGGCGAGTCGATTCTCAACACCTGCTATCGCGCCTGGGACTTCAAAAGAAAGCTGTTCAAGATCTGGGCGATCGGACTGGACAAGTACGCCCTTCCCATCATCCACGGAAAGACTGAGAACGTCTCAATGGTAGACGCCAACGGAAACCCGACAACTTCGGTTGAAGCGCTGAACGAGATCTTGAGCAACTTCTATTCAAAGACGGCCGTCTCGACCGACAAGAACACCGAAATAGCCTTGCTCGAGGCGAACTCGAAGGACCTGTCCGACCAGTTCAGGGCCGCGATTGAGTATGCAAACACTCTCATCTACCGTAATCTAGGGTTACCGCAACTCCTTCTCACCAACGAATACGGAGGAGCTTACGCCCTGGGGAAGGTGCATATCGACATGGTCCAGAGCTCTACACAGTCAATGGCAGAGGTGATCTCCGACTCCTTCCTGGATCACGTTATTGCCAAGCTGATTGACTACAACTTCCCCTCTGTTGAGAGTTACGGGGAGCTGGCCATCATTCGTGAGCAAACACTTGAAGAGAGAAAGGCTCTGGCGGTGTTCGTTGAGACGATAGGCCGGGCCGGGATAATGGACAACCTTTCAGACGCTGACAGAAGGTGGGCAAGAGCGCTTCTTGGTATGCCTGAAGAGGAATAACCATGAACGTCGCTACATTTCTCAAGATTCACAAGAAGGCCGAGAGCAGGATCTTGAGAGCGATCAGCATCCCTTCTGGAAAAGAAGCGTACAGGGGAAAGAAGATCTCAATAGACCACACGGCGATCATGAATGCCCTAGAAGCCGTATTTCTTCTGTCAAAGGCCTTGTCCATATATGACTTGAAGCGGAGAGAAAAGAGGAAAAGAAACATCAGGCAATACAGCGAAGACGACCTTCTTTCGGATATCTTGAAAGCGATAGACTTCAGAGAATATGAGAACATAGCGAAGCGACCGGTTAGGGAGATAAGAGAAGATCCTCTGTCATATTTGAAGCCTTCACCTTTTGTCAACGAGTTCTTGAAAGAATACACGTTCACCCTCTCAGAGCCTTTTGAAAGACACTCCAGGGAGATCGAAGAGACGGTCCGAAGTGGGATGTACGAGGGTAAGGCCTATCTCGATATAGCGGAGGACCTTGAGAAGGTTATGGGCGGCTACTTGAACAGGGCCGACGTAATCGCAACAACCGAGAGTACAAGGGCATTTTCCCTGGGGATACTGGACGCGGGAATCGAATCACCCGTAACAGACGGCTTTCAGTTTATCGCAGTAATGGACAACCATACTACAGAGATCTGCTCGCAGAGAGATCACATGGTCATTCCCAAAGACGACGCGGATCTCCTGGCGGAAAACACTCCGCCGCTTCACCCTCGCTGCAGAAGCACCCTTGTTCCTCACACGATCTACGATCCTAAGAGGAAGGCGCTCACAAGAGAAGAGATGGAAAGGATACATAACGAGTATCCCGAAGCGATTCCTGTAAACAGACAGGTTGACAGAGACGTTGTCAAAGCCCTTATAAGCAGTAGAAAGATGACTCCCACCTTCCTGGTCACCGAAGACATCAAGAGGATCGTGGAGAAGGCCAAGGAGCTCTCTCCTGAAGAATATGCAAGACAGGTCCTGGAGGTAGAATGTGATTACCGGGGAATAGACGAGAGCCTTGCCGAAAAAATAAACGAGGTCCTCGAAGAACTGAAGGAAAAGTACCCGCAGATCTGGGAGCAGTTCGGAGGAGTCACCTCAACTCAACATTCAAGAGCGTCGTGGACGGAGTTCTTTCAGAGTAAGTACCCTGACGCTTCTCCATCGCAGATAGCGGACGTGGTAGGCAGACAGCTGAGATCGGTCAAGCCCAATGTGATCGCTTACACCGCTCCGGGGTTCAAGAAGATCGTTGTCAAAAGCTCCTTCTGGAAGAACGCGAGTGAGTTTCAGGAGACATTGCGGGACCAGTTTGAAAAAGGGTGGCTGTGCACTAATACGCCCAGGGGTTCCATAGCTCATGAGTTTGGACACAAGGTGAAGTACTTCCTGGATGACGCGGGAAAGAAGAGAGAGTTCACTTCATGGGTCACGAGAATGAGAGAAGAGAAGGGAATCACTCTTGGAGACGTATCGAGATATGCCAGAGATTGTGGACATGATGAAGCTTTCGCAGAGCTCTTCGCGGGATATACTACCGGGAGAAAGGAAGAGGTCTTCGTGTTATTCGGCGAATGGTTGAAGGGGGTGTTATAGTGCAGTTTCAAATACCCGATTGGTGGGATGAATGGGTTGTGATCGATGAAGAAAAGCTCATGAAGGGTGAAGACGGTTGGTCTCTCAAAGAGGGGGCACCGGCAAGAGCAAAGAGAGAATTCAAGGCGACTATTGAGATGATAAAGATGTCACAATCTCCGCACAAAGACTAGAATGTGAAGAAGACAATGCTCAGGAGGCGAAAGCCTCCTTTTCTTTTGGAGGCTAGTGATGTATGTGATTATCGACGATGAACAAGATAAGGGTTACTTCCAAATCATTGACAAAGAAAGACTTAAGAATTCAGATCTCCTCATTGTCCCGTTCGGCTTCCCGACGATCACGCAGGCCTTCAAGTGGCTGAACAGCAACTACCTAATCTGTTGAGGTGAAAAGAATGATAGAGAAATATCTTGCAGAAATCGCTAAGACTGGCGGCTTCTGGTATCGCCTCCTGCCATACATAGAATTCGAGGATCCCAGATACGGAAAGGTCTCACTCTCGAAAGAACTGGCTCAGAAGATCGAGGCAAACTTCAAGAACGGGATCCCGGCGTATGAGCTCTCACTGGACATAGAACACGGGAAAAGTCCGAACCATCCGGGTGCTTATGGAAAGATCTCTAAGGTGGAGGCCAGAGAGGACGGCCTCTGGGTCTACTCAGAACCGGACGAAGAGGGTGTGGAGCTAATAAAGCGAAAGAAGTTCAAATACATGAGCGCAACTTACGCTGAGAAATACATGGACAAGAAGACGGGTAAAGACGCGGGGCCGGTCCTCAGGGGAGCTGCCCTCACTAACATGCCGGCGGTACCGGATATGGAGCAGATAGTCTACTTTTCAGAATTTGAGAAAGAGGAGGAAGAAGAAATGGACTTCAAAGATCTCTATGAAAAGTCCCAGAAGGAACTTACAGATCTTCGAGCAGAAAGGGACAAGAAAGAGAAGGAACTCTCAGAAACCCTCGCTTCGGTGAACAAGGAACTCTCGGAAACCAAGACAAAGCTCGAGGCCCTTGAGAAAGAGAAGAAGGAAGCCGAAGAGAAGCACTTCTCTGAGAAAGTAAGCAACTGGGCAAAGGGCTGGACCGACAAGGGAGTCAAGCCGGCCGTCCTCGAGAAGATCAANNTCGATGACATTCTCGAGAACACTGAGAAAGTCCCGCTTGGCCAGAGCGGTTCGCAAACTGGCGGTGAAGACGAGCTCAAGAAAATTGCCGACGGAATAGCCGGCAGAGTGAACAAACAATCGTAAAAGGGAGTGAAAAGGAATGCCTGAAGGGATAAGTTATCAGGACAGCAGTTTCAAAAAGGTAGTCTCTCTGGTTCATCCCGATGTCAGACAGAGCTTCAATGTCTTGGGCGGAGTCGGCGGATCGAAGATCGAAGCGGGGACTATCTTTGGAAAGATAACCAGCGGGGAAGACGCGGGAAAAGTAAGGCCTCTGGGTCTTACCTACATAACTCAGACCGAAGCAGAGGCAGCCAGCACTTTTCAAGTGGCGGACGCTTCTGTGCTCAAAGTGGGAGACTCGATAAAGATCACGGCCGATGGTGATGCTTTGACTATCACCGCGGTCGATACGGAGAACAACACCTTCTCAATCGCCACTGAGGACGCTTTGACAGCGACCGAGAACGACGAAGTGATTGTCCAGGACGGTTCTGATGAGGCCTTCGCGGTTTCGGTCGAGCCGATCAATGTCGCTAGCGCCACCCAGCCAGTCTCCCTGCTAATCCACGGAGCCGTGTACGAGGAAGCGATCACCAACCTTCTTCTCGCGACACAGCTAGCCAGCGCGAAGAGTGAGCTTTTCGCCAGGCTCTGGTTCATCGAATCATACTAATAAGGAGTGAACAGAATGGCAACTATACTAGATGTCTTTCACTACAGGACATTGACCGAAGCCATAAAACAGATTAAACCGGTCCCGAGGCTTCTTGTGGACCTGCTCCTCAAGAGCTCGAGGTCAAATCCGGCCAAGTACGCCGCGACGAAGACCATTGAGTTCGATATCAAGAGAGTGGGTCCGATCCTTCCGAGATTCGTGAAGAGGACGAGCCCGGCGCCGGCCAGAAACCTCAAGAACTACACCCACGTGACACTTGAGCCACCCACGGTGAAGTTCTACGACGACATAACCTACGACGAGATCTGGACTATGAGGGATGCTGGAGAACCGCTCACCCAGGTCCAGATGGATCATCTCAGCAACTGGATAGCAGACACTCAGAAGGAGCAGAGAGAGTCTATAACTGCAGCCTGGGAGTGGATGCTCGCCCAGATCCTCTTGACGGGAAAGGTCACCTATTCGGGAACCGATACGAAGTTCGATTACGACTTCAAGATGGACTCGGGCTTCATGGGAGAATCTTCCGACTGGTCAGATTCGACTTCGAAGGCTCCTCTCACGGATCTCAGAGAATGGAGAGTCGAGATGGCAAAAGAGACGGGAGTCATGCCTACACTTGCATTCGTCACACCCGACGTTGCCAAGGTTCTCATAGAGAATTCTGCTCTCGAGAAACTTATGGACAACAGAAGGATCGAAGCAGGAAATCTTACCTATGACTTCCCGTTCATAGGGAACATCCAGGGCCTGAACATCTATGAGTTCAATGAAACCATAGTGAATGAAGCCGGTTCAGAAGTCGATCTCCACGGAGACGATGATCTCTGCATTCTCACCTCTCCAGAACTCTTCAAGCCCTTCTACGCCGCTTCATTCAGCGAGAACGGGCCGGTCCTGGGAGAGATCTACGCTTACTCGGAGAACATCGTGAATCCCGGAGGGAAGAGAGTCTTCGCCGAGAGCCATGGCCTCCCTGTGATACTTCATTCAAAGGGTGTCATAAAAGCTGCAATTACAGTGGCCTAAGGGCTGATGCCTTATGATCGACGTTGATGCTTTTGTCCTAAGCTTTCCCGAAAGTATAAGGGCAAAGATAGTCGATGATGTCTTAGAAGCGGTCGAGGGTTTCCTCTCTGGAGGGGAGACCCTTTCTTCTTCTATCGAGGCATCTGACAAGGTCAAGGAAAAACTAGCGATTCTTTATGCAAAAGCCCAAACCTATGAGAAGCTTTCAATGCTGGAACTCGCTCAGAACACTTTTGCACAGTATTCTCAGCTTGTAGCCCAGGTCCAGGCAGAGAGAAGGCTGAATATACAGGTGCCTTCTTCAGTTCCAGGTCCGGGCTTCTCGATGAATACCGCTCAGCGGTTGTTCAAAGATGAAGACATAGAGAAGTGGTGATCTATGCGAATCGAAGTCAGGACCGAAGAACTCGACAGGCTCTTGAATCAATATCAGAAAAAGCTCGGTGACCTAACACCAGTGATGAGGGACAGCGCCAACGTGATGCACTCCTCTGTCCAGAGAAACTTTGAAGAAGGCGGGAGACCTGACAAGTGGCCGGATCTTGCCGAAAGCACGAAGAGGTACAAGGCCAAGCATAAAGGTACACCTTACCCCATGCTCGTATTCTCTGTGAATGTCCCTTCATCCAGAGGTGGAAGAGGCTATCGCACCAAGAAGCTGAGACAGAGCATTCATCCTCAGTGGGGAAGAGACTACGCGAAAGTCGCCACAAATGTTGACTACGCCGTCTATCACCAGGAAGGTTACGGAGTACCCGAAAGGCCTTTCATGGTCTGGCAAGCACAAGATATGCGAAACATAGAAGATCTCTTCGGGAGGTATCTGAAATGACTGAAGAGCAGCTGATACACGTTAGAGAGACGATTCTAGATTCCTTAGAACAGTTTCTGATTGACAACGGCCTAAAGGAAGTGCTGCAGGTGCCTCATATAGAATTCGTCCGTCACGCTCCGAAGCTCGATGTCTGGGATCACTTTCCCGCTGTAGTGATTTCTCCATCGAGTTCTCAGCCTCTGGAAGGAGTGGGCGTGAGAAACCTGCGCGAATTCCTCGTTGAGATCACCGCACTCTTCAAGTCCGAATGGTTCGACTGGGAAATACAGAGGCAGCAGCTCAGGTTTTCCGGCTTCATGCACGCGAAGTGCGGCTCTGTAAGGTTCCCTGTGATCGACGGCGACGTCACGAGATACTACCTGTGTACTTTTGAAGACGAAAGCTATCTAGACTATTCTGAATTGCCTGACTACCAGGTCAAAGCGGTGGGTGTCAGGCTGAAGTTCAGGATACAGTAAAGGAGTGAATGACCATGGCTCTTACCGGAGCTGATGTATATGCAAGGATCATAAAAGGCGAGACAACGTATGACTGCGGTCTTGTCTCGGACGCAAAACCGGCCATAAAGACTAGCACTCTCCAGAGGACCGGGATAGGCAACGTAAAGAGGGCAAGAATCAACGCACATGACTACGAGGCCTCCTGGAGCGGAGACGTGCCGGATGGAGTACTCCTGGCCGCCCTTCTCAACAAGGACAACGTCTTTGACGTACAGGTTCACGACATTGAACTCATCGACGCTGTTGTCAAATCGTTAAGACTTGCTTTCGATGAAAGAAACCCTCTGACATACGCTGTTGATTTCGTTGGAGAAGACATGGCCAGCATCACGGCCCTCACAGAAGCAGATATTGACCACGTCAAAGGTTTCTTCGTCATGTCGGATGCCACGATAAACTTCAGCGGGTCCAGCAACACCGTGGTCAAGTCTGACATAGCAGCATCCAGAGAAGTTGAAGCGGTAAGGGGAGCTTCTCTCGATCCTCAGGACTTCTCAAAAGGGCCGTTCATATTTGAGGGAACGATCACTGTGTCACCGTCGACTTCGTTTGCAGATGTTCTAAAGGGGAAGTGGCTTCCTACTGACACTCCATTCACGTTCTCGGCGGCATTCTCAGCGCAGTTCTACGATGAGGAAGGAGATCCGATAGCTGCTCCAACAACCGTTTCTATCTCCTGCAGTGGAATGGTCGCTAGCGAGACCTCAGTGAACGTCGGATCTACCGGGCCCATTGAGATCCCGATCAAGATGAGCATCGAAGCCGTAACTGTTTCATAAGGAGGAAGCCTATGCCAAAAGCAAACCATGAAATCATTACGCCTCTATACAGAAGGACGGTAAAGATTGGTGGGTGCAACATCACATTCAGACCCCTCCCAGGCTCGAAAGTGTATCTCTTGAGTCCTGCTCTTAAGCTTGCTCCTAAGCTCGATAAGGGCGGACTAGACCTCACTTCGGAAGAAATCGACGCTGCTCTTGAACTCTGTGAAACTGTGATCGATAGATGGGACTTCGCTCCAGAGGGAAATGAACCTCTCGAAATTTCAAAGGAAAACATAGGTCTCTTCCCCTTTGCCGACCTGATGCTCATCTTTGGAAACGCGATCAGAATGGCATTCCCGAAGGGCGATCTCAGCGATTTTCGGAAAGGCTCCGAAAAGGAGCCAAAGACGACTACGAAATCCTGATCTGGAAAATCTTCGCGCAATCATCCTGGCTGATAGGGAGTCTTCCCTGGGGCTGGGAGACTCCTCTAATCACGATTATCAAATTATGCAAAGCTCAAGGAGAGATACTGTATGGCGGCAAAAGCTGAAGTCTCAATAGTCCTCAGGGCTATGAACTATGCTTCCGATGAATTGAATAGGGTAAAGCAGCAGACGCAGGGTCTCAGAGAAGTAGGAGCTCAGCTTCAGCAGACAGGCCTCACAATGATGGGCTGGGGAACTGCCATCGCCGCTCCCTTCGGTCTCGCACTGAAGCAGTTTATGGGCTTTGAAGAAGAGATGAGAAACGTCAATGCCGTCATGCAGGGTACCGAAGAGGACTTTCAGATCTTGTCGAAGTCAATAAATGAAGTCGCAATGAACTCGTCCTTCATGACGAGCGAGATCGCATCGGCCGCTTATGCTTTAGCTTCAGCAGGAAAGAAGAGAGTCGAGATAGAAGCCATGATAGGACCTGTCTCGAACCTGGCAGAAGCAATGCACTCTGAACTGAGACCGACTGCGGAGCTTGTAACCGACACACTCGACCAGTTTGGCATGACTGCAGAAGAGACTGCCAGGGTAGTCGATATCTTCGCGACTTCGGTAGGCAGCTCTCCGGAGACCCTGGAAAGGCTCGCTTACGGAATGAGATACGCTGGTTCAACTGCGGCCGGATTCGACTATTCTCTCGAAGAGACAGTCGCAGCCCTCATGGCCTTTGAGACTGCGGGTATCCACGGTGAACAGGCCGGAACGACTTTCAGAAACGCCCTGGCAAGACTCGCAGCACCAACCAGTCAGGTTACTGAAGCTCTACAGAAGTACGGACTCACAATTGATCAGGTGAATCCGGCCCAACACTCGTTTGTCGAGATCCTCGAGACGATGAGAACGGCCGGAGTCGATACAACCGGAGCTTACGAGATCTTCGGCACAGAGATCGGTGGTCGAATGGCCGCTGCGATAGCAACTGGTGCCGAGAAGATCAAAGAGTTCACTACAACGCTGGAGGATTCAGCGGGAGCGGCCGAACGAATGAAGGAGGAGCAGTTGAGCTCTCTGGCCGGACAGATAAAACTCCTGAAGTCTTCTCTCGAATCGCTGGGGAATTCCTTTGCCACGCTGTTCAGAGACGAAGTGGCCAATGCTGTCAGTTGGATCAGAGACCTGGCGAACTGGCTCAACAATCTTGATGAAGGCACGAAGAAGCTGATCGTCAACGTAGCCAAGTGGGGTTCGATTCTTCTCATAGGAGCGGGAGCTGTCAACTTCCTTACGGGAACCGTGATGAAAACAATTGCCTCGTTCAAGAACTGGGGAGCGATTCTCGGAAGTTTGATCAAGCTGATTTCAGGAAAGACAGCAGCGGCAGGAGTGGCGGGGCAGGCGCTTACTACTCTATCAGGGACTGCAGCAAAGACAGGCGCTTCGCTAGCCGGTATCGGTTCCTCTGTAGGTGGACTGGGTGCGAAACTGCTGGCTTTCGCGACCGGACCGGTGGGAATAACGATCGCGGCTATCGCAGGTATAACTGCCGGGTCAATCGCCCTGTACAAGGTAATGGACGACCTCTCAAAGGACTGGTTCTCGTCTGAGCTTGAGAAGGCACTGAACCAGACTAGAGAAGCTGCAGACGGGGCAGTAGAGACTATGGAAGAAGTCTCGAGGAGATTCTCTAGTCTTTCATCTACGGCTGAGAGTGAGAGCAGCAGACTGGCCGGAACCATCTCCGGCACTTTCATGCAACTACAAGAAGCGGTTCAAGGCTTTGATGTCATTAACTCGACTGTCGCTGTGAAGTCCGCGATGAACATGCAGAAGATTGCAGAAGAGGCCGGCTACACAGGGAACGCTTTCAGAGATCTGGCTAAAGAATTCTCTGAAAGTCTTACGCTCTCAAGCGATGAAGTCGTTGAGAAGCTCAGAAAAGTCATGGATGAAGTCGACTCGGTCGCTCTGGATACCGAAGCAACGAACAAAAGGATTACGACAGCTGTTGAAGAGGCCAACCAATCGATGATAAACAGCACCAGGGAGACACAGTCTGTTCTTGCTAACCTTTCCGGGTCATACGATGAGGCAGCTCAGTCAGTCATTGAAGCTGCAAATCAACAGGTAAAGGCGATTGATCTCGTGCAGCTTCAGGCCGTGGGTTCAACAGAAGCTTTTGTCACAATGATGGAGAGGCAGAAGTCAGCTGCAACGGACGCATCAAATGAGGTAGGACTTGCGCTTGCTCGAGTAGCGCTAGCAATGGCAGACCAGGGAAAGCTATCAAAGGATCACGTTTCGGGAATTAACGAACTTCTCCATGAATACAGCAGGCTATCTGATGAACTGGAAACAGTCTCGGACCGCTTCGGAGCAAACTCCTCACAGGCCACGTCCCTGAAAAGCAGCCTTAATACTCTCAAAGAAGAAATCGCTGAACTGGGCTGGTCCGCCGGCGAGAGCGCAGTTAAGTTCGGTAACGTCAATGAAGTCCTCCAGGAGACCGCGAAGGAAGTCGAGAAGACCGGCGGCAATATAAATGACTTTCTGTTTGGTACAGAGAATAAAGTGGCAACACAAGAGGCTGTCTTTGAGAGGGTGAGAGATCAGTTCAAAGGAACAGAGAAGGACTCGATCGCTCTCGTCAACGCTTTCCAGAAGCTCACAAACCCCGCCAAGATGTTCGGCAATGAAGTCGATTTCGTAGGAGTTGCACTGGCAGACTTCGGAGTCGAGCTCTTGAGGAACAATGTGCTTGCCACGCACCAGACCGAATGGCTCTCCACTCTCGCGGATTCAATTGCTCAGACCAGGAATGAGTACAGCGAAGCGGTCAAGCAATATGGGGAGAACTCAGAAGAAGCGACCAAACTCAAAGAAGCTCTCCAAGAACTGGAGGTCATCTATGGAAGGCAAGGAAAGGCCGCGGCTCAGTCGGTCTTCGATACTTATGGTTTCGGCGAGACTCTAGTATACCTTAGAGAAAATCTCGGCCTTACCGGTGAAGCCTTGGCCAAGATGTTAGGGATAGCGGACTCCAAGGTCCTCAGTTCCGATGCCGCCGCAATAAATGAGCAGTGGAAGAAAGTCAACGAAGGATCCAGCTTCGCGTCGGCCGCCTTGAAATCGATACAAGAAGAATCCAAGGCGACATCTACAAAACTAAGCGAGATGGCGGATTCAACTACCGAGACCTTTGAGAAGCAGAAGAAATCTATCGTCTCCCTGCGTGAAGAACTCGACACACTGAAGACCAAGCAGGTCGAATACCTCGACGCCCTGGCGAAGGCAGAGGCCGAGGGCGACACTAAGGCTATCGAGAATTACAGGAACAGACTGGAGGAGACCGCTAACGCGGCCGGGTCTCTGGCGGAGAAGATTCAAACGCAGACGGATGAGATGTCCCAGTTCTACAAGATCTTCGAGGAAAATGCCGGAAAGACCGGCGAGTTTGGTGATGCGCTGAAGGAGATCGAACCGGAACTTCAATCCTTTGCGTCTTCGCTGAATGAGATAGAGGTCGAATTTGACGAGACCTGGTCGAACATAATCTCGGCATCGAAGAACGGAGCAGATGCGGTTATAGCAGAATTCAGACGAGCCAGCGATGAGATAGTTGGACACTCTATCGTGCCTGAGATGAAGACAGAGATAATCCGTGAAATGGTAGAGCTTGCCACCGGGATGAGAGACGAGGCCTCGAGAGGTGCCGCTAACTCAATGGCGTCGTTCGCGGATCTTTCTGACGGTCTGAGGGATTATCTCTCACTCATGCAGAGAGAGGCTTCTTCTTTCTCAATGGACAGCATAACAACGGTCGCGGCCGAATTTCCGGAATACTTCTCGAATCTCTCACATGAAGCGGCCAAAGCCGTGGGGAACATGAAGGAGTTCTACGACCTTCGATGGCTAGACGACGTTTACAGGGGTACTACTGATAAGACTAGAGATATGTCACACACATTCGGACAATTGCAGAGTCAGCTCAGAGATCTTTCCGGCGAACTCGGAGACTTCATTCCTTCGGGTGCTGATCTAAGTGTTCCGAAGATCGAAAGGAAGAAGGAGTATCACATCTTCCTTGATATCAAAAAGGAAGAGTACGCGGACAAAGACGAGCTTATCCGGAGAATCGCCAGAGAACTAGAACTGGCAGGTGAGATCTGATGAGCTTTATCGAGAATAGATACGTAGTTGAAGTGAGAACGAGTAGCGGCTACCTCCTTGTCGATTCCGTGCAAGGCAGTGAAAGAGCCGGTCTTTCCCCGTTCACCGGCTCTTTTCGCTGTCGACTTACCGATCCTTCACTTATCTCGAAGGGACAGACGGTGACTCTGGAACTCTGGCATAATTCGAGACTCGACGGAGGTTCATTTGTGGAGACGATCGCCGAGGTAGAGATCGAGAGAGTCAGGAAGACTACAAATGCCATGAGCCACGTCACTATCGAAGCTGAATTCAAAGACAAGCTGGCCAGGTATCTCGAGCAAGAGACTGACATCCTCATATTCTCTCTCGATCCCGGTCTTACGCCGGCGGGAATGGCACAGGCGATATATCTCGGGACTCCATATGAAGCAGACGTGTCCGTGATTACCGCTGAAGAAAGCGATATACGCGCGAGAGACTTTCAGTTCAGTGGTTCTTTGAGAGAAGCGACGATCAAACTCGAGAGGATCCTGGGTGCAAGGACGCTTGTAGACCACTCGTCAAAGACTGTGAGGTTCATTCCCGACTACTATGACTCTTCTTCAATAGACCTCGATGGTGTCATGGAGAAGACCGAGATTGAGGCCGGAGACGTTTCCTCAGGAGTAAAGCTCACCGGATTTCTGAATACGATTCCATTAGAAAAGGGACTTGTAAGACACTATAACCTTCGAGCCGAGTCCTGGTCAGTGATTCTGACGAAGGAGCTGTACACAACACCAAGTGACCAGCAGCGCGTGAAGTACACCGGCAAGTGCAGGACAAACGTAAGAATTGACGAGATAGACAGAATCAAGTCCATAAGCGCAATAACGTATGGTTTTGACTATTTCTCTCTTGATCACCTATACACCGAAGAAGAATACGACCTTCTCGAAGAAGAACCCTCCGGTGATCCGATTCACAAGATGTACCTGGTCTGGAGTCCAGAATCAAACGAAGTCTCAATTTACCGAACGATCATTCTTGACTATGTAGCCGGCTCCTCTTGGGATTGGGGAGAAGCGAGGACATTGTGGAAGATGAAGAAGTTCTGTGAGAAGTACGTCGGGCTTTACCTAAGAGGAAACGTGTTCAAGTTCCCTGTCGAGCTGCAGGTGGGACCTGAACCGAGAGAGCATTACAGCACGAACGAACCGGCTTCTGCAGTCGCGGCCTTGAGGCTTGCGAATCTTCTGTATGCGAAGAAGAGTTATCAGAAAGAGACGAAGCTAGAAGTGACGCCGTCTAAATATGTAAGACCGGGTGGAAGAGCGACACTTGATGGACGTTCATATGTGATCGACGGAATCTCGTTCTCCTCTCACCCGTATGAGGTAAGCCTTTCCCTTCTGGAGGCGATCTGATGAGAAAGAACGACATAGAGAACATCGCGAGGATCCTGAGAAAGAAAGCGTTGGTGAGGACTGGCACGATCGTAGGATTCGAGAATGACGGCAAGGTGGTACAAGTTCGATTCCACGATACGAAGCTCCCTGAAGGACAGTTCGAGAGAAAACTCGTCTGTGAAGGGATAATCGAAGGAAGCACTTTCACCCTGATACAGCCAAATTTTAGGAGGCCCGTCTCAGATCTCGTCGATGTGGAGAAAGAGGTCGGGGCGGGCAGTTTCAAGGGTCTCACGCTGCCGCTCGTAGGGTTCGAGACATACCCTGAGGGTTCAGAAAACCCGGACTGCATAATCGGACTCTTCGAACTCCCTGGAGGTTCCATTTACAAAGAAGTTCTTACGGAAGCGAGCCATGACATCCTCATTCCTGGGTACGGCACCTTTCCGAGCCAGAAAGTGATAGGGGAGGACGAAATCAGGCGAATAGAACTGCTGCCGTGGTTCGGTCCTCATCGCTTTGGTGATCTCTACAAAATTGCATCTGTTAATAATAAGAGCATGGACCACCTGACTAAAGAGGGATTGCATAAAATTGGGCCGGCCTTCCTGGATAAAGTGAGATCTCTTATAACCGTCTCGGATCATTATATGGAACCGGACATGGAAGTGTCGGAAATAGAGAATTGCATTTATGAGATAACCATGATCCAAGACATTTTCAACCTGCCGAATACTGACAGACATCTGATTTATGATTCAGACAATACTGTCTTGTTCTGTGAGGGAATTAGCCTGTTTGAGTATTTCAAACGCACATGGAATTACAACAGTACATACGAGATGTATTCGCAGACATCGCAACCAGTCGGGCAAACCGGTGATCAATCGTCTGCGAACCAGTATTACACCCATTCTCGGAGGGCAATTGTTAGGCCCGGCGAAATGTACATGTTGCAGGCTCTGGCACAACCTTGGATAAGAGATTCCTTTTACTTTGCCCCTAATCCGCTTATGTTACCGTATGAGGAGAGTGATTTCCTCTTTCACGGAGCGTTTCAAATAAGCAAAATCACATACGATCTCTCTGTGAATACAGTGAAGCTCGAGGGAACCACTGTGTGGCTGGAGAGTCCGTCTCATTCTCCCGGTCCATATCCGGTCAGTGAATTCACTCTGGAGTTTGTGAACGATCCTATGCTCGTGGCCGCCCTTCCGAAATTGAGCAAAGACGGCCGGTATTTTGGCATTGAAAGATATCTGACGGCGGAGGAATACGAGAACAATGGGTTCACGGCTTACCCAGTGTTCGTCCCCGAATCGAAACCGGCGAACGCGAACATATCGATGAAGTACGTCAATAGCTGCGTGCGATACTATGACCCGGAAGTCGGTGCTTTCCAAAGATTAGTCCTTGGCATCTCTGAACCGGTTACTCTTCTGGATGAAGAGATGGATTTTGCCAGTCAGGAGATGCAGGTTCTCATAGCAGAAGGTCGTTTCAGGCCTTATTACGTGGTCGATATACCTGAAAGGCTTGAAAACTTCAAAGTCGATAACTTTCTCGTACATAACTGGGAACGCGACAGCGTGAGATTCGGTCCCTCAATCGTTCCTCATGTTGAAGAAGTGAAAACGGGATTGACGCATTCTTTTCTGGATCAGGAGACTTTCCGGAAAGAAGGGAAAGCTGCAAAGACAGAAATCGAGCTGAAGCTCTCAAATATTGACTTGCCAGCGCAAAACAAATTCATCATTCCATCACAGCTAAGAACCTTCAATGAAACAGCCGGCGTGAAGACCCCGTTTTTCACGAAAAACCTGAATGAAGTCGTGGACATCGAGGCCTACAGCGCTTTTCTCGGAAAGCTAGGAATTGGATTCATCAGTTGGGGCCTTGACTTTCGGGTCTTCACCTCTTATGGCATGTTTGGAATGAATGACAAACACTATACAAAACAGATTTGCAGGAACCAGGTGAAGGACATCTTTTTCGCTGGCACTGTTGTTGAGGGTAAACCGTATAGACTTGCCGACTTCGATTTCACGGACTCGAATATTCTTATGGATTATAGCTATGGTGAAAGGAATCTTGAGGACTATAACTATGATCCAGCGAATGGGGGGCTAGCTGAACCAGTTGACACGTTCAAAATCACTAAGCCTAGATATGATACGGGTGCGAACGCAACATATCGATGGGATCCTGATGATATAGCAGTGAGTATAGAGCGCGTGGATGTATACAAGATAACCGGCGCATCCTATGACCCCTGGACAGGATATTGGAACTGGATGTGGGAAGAGCTCCCGTGTCGATCGATTCCCGGTGCCGAGATACAGAAAGTAGAGCCGTATCCAAACATAATGGTTCCTATTCTAGCAGGTGAAATGACTGAAATAGGAGGCAGGTGGCATCTCCCGAGGCTTCATATCTACTACAAACGTGTAAAGGCTGGCGCAGGGCTTTCGTCCGTACCATACTTTTATTTCCGTTTTAGATCTCCGATAGAAGCTTTAGCTGAGCTTGATTTGAAAGAAGCGGTTAAGGTCTTGTATCCAGGTTCATTTGACCTTTTCAATCCAGGAGATACGGTAGGGCCAAACATTAACAACAAGCTGGTGCCGATCATTGAACCGATCTATGGATCGATTGTTTTCCCGGAAACTTCCGACGAACTCATGAACTCTATACGGGGAGACATGACAGGGATAGTGGGAGCATCAAGCATAGTAGGATACTTTGTGAAAGGTAGGAATCTGCAACTCAGTGAATACCTTTCTATGGACGGCCCATATGGTCACGAAGAAGCTTTCTTCATCCCTATGGAAGAGTCGCCTGACCATACTTTTACATACGGCCGTGGGAATTCTTGGCCTCAAACTGGAGAGTTTCCCATATCGGAGGAGATGGTCCAGAAATATGATGCGGTCTATTCTGAGTATTCGTTCCTCCCAGCGAACTTGAAGATAACAAGGGTCAGGCTGGACCGGGCAAAACTGATGTTCAACAAGCTAATACTGAACGACGATCTCACCTCCAATGTTATTAACCCTGCCAAATTTGGGGTAAAGGAGGAGTAGAAATGCCAAAAGTATATCCCTCATACAAAATTGCAATAAACAATCCCGAAATGCTTGATCTAAACGGACTCAGAATGCCTTTCAAAATACCCAGAAGCTTATGGGGAGACGGCCCATGGGATCCGAACATATTGGATATGTTCGATATAGACTATGGCAAGGTACTCAAATGGGGCGATCTTCCGGATCTCATGGGGCTGGTGCTTTTCGAGATCTCTAGTCCAGCTGAAGTGTATGTCTACGTAAACGAATACGCTGGTTCCACACCGGAGCAATTTTTCTCGAACTGGCATGAAATGCAAGGAGAAAACTACGCGCAAGCTGAGTCGGTCGCTTGGTTCTTAGATGGTGAAGCTATCATTTCCGAATCGGACAACACAGTTGGCAATCACGTCCTGATCATTGCCAATGGGGGTTATGCGCCGCCAACTCACGTACTATTTGTGAACAGAAATTACAGCACTGGTCAAACGGAGATGATTCTCTACGACTCTGCTGGCGGAATTCTAGTTAATTCGGTTCGAGAAGCAATAGACCAAAAGCTGAAATTCAGTCTCGACAGCGGGCGGGTCTATATCTACGCATACCTCGAAAATCAATGGGTTAGCATTGCAGACTTTGAAATGCCACTTCTGGAAGCCGAAGACTATTGGGCTACTGTCTTGATTGCTGGCACCGACCTTTACGGAAAGATTTATGATGAGATAAAGGAAAGACCAGATAGCCTCACATACGAGTGGTACGACTATCATACCCAGGAGCATTATGAGTGGGCTTCGGGAGAGGCGCCATGGGACACTTTGGATCCTTCAATCGATGGTATAGAGGCTCCGGAGAAAGCAATTTCCGGGGAGACTTTCCGTGTGGAAGCCGCCACGACGGATGTGGAGAGTCTGGAATTTGTCTTTGGTGGAGTATCTTATCCGGGGGTGAACGAAAACGAGGGAGTCTTTTCGGCTGAGGTCGAAGCTCCGTCGGTCACGGAAAAAACCAGTCTAGTTCTTTATGCTCAATGCGGCAATGTGATCAAAGAGGCATCTATATTAATTTATCCAGCTCTACCGGTGCCGACTCGTGTGAGATTTCTACAAAACGGTTCCGAGATCTCGATCCTGACAATGGAGACCGGGCAAAAAGCGTTCGTTGATGTGCTTGTGGAATCCAGCGATGGGGAAACATGGTCAAAGATTGACGGAACATTGACTGCAAGCATTGTTTCTTTCGACGGTGAGAGCTTCGAAGAAATGGCCGTGAGCAACGTTGAGGATGACAAGATTTTGGTGGAGGCAGATCTTCCGGTAGGGGTCTATTATCTCCAAGTGACTACCACATTTGATTCTCCCGTCCATTTGGAACGAGTACAAAGACTGAAGCTCAAAATCATTGTGGACAGGAGGGAGTAGGATGAATGTCCGGATAAGGTACAAATACGGTGATGGACAAATAGATGTCTTTTCTGTTCAAGCCCTTGACACGTTCTTCGTGGATGCAGTTGTGGAAGGGTTTGACTTGGTAACCGGATCCTGGATAGCAGTAGAGCCGGCTCTAGTCGAGGCAAGACTCGAAAGATACGATGATGAAACAGGGGTCTTCGATCAGATTTCAGACAGTCAGGTTTTCGTTCATCCCGACGGCTTTTTCCGGCTCCTTCAGAAGTGCGACGCTCCTCCCGGGACGTATTATTTGAAGACTACTGCTACATTTGGAAACATTACGCAAATTGAGAGACTGAAGATAAAAGCAAAGGTAATCATCTAGCCGCCCGAGAGGGCGGTTAGCTTTGGAGGTATAACATGAAGAACACAAGAGGATATGATGTACGAAGGGTTATTGGGCTTCCTGAAGATGATGACAGAGTCGATGTGAAAATCGGGGACATAGGGGATGTGGCCAGCGAAGAGACTCTGGGATCGATTCTCCAGAAGCTCGTTGACGTAATAACCGATAACGACGAGATCCGCGCAAAGATCGTCGGTGATGTGACAATCGAGAGTGTCGAAGTAGATAGAGTGCAACTCATTGATACCAATGGCAACAAACTGGTTTTCACCGAAGACGGCGAAATTAACTTCATCGCCGCGGACGGGAAGATCGCGACTCTCGGAACCACAACAGACGAGGCAACTGCCGAAACAGTCATTGGGCTGTTGAAGTCCTTGAAGGCAAAGGACTATGCGACCGAGACCAAACTCGAGGCCGTCAGAGACCTACTTGAAACGATTTCTGGGCTAGATTTCTCGACAGAAACCACCCTCCAGAGTGTTGAGACTCTCATGGACACTATCTCAAAACTCGACTTTGCAACAGAGACGACTCTTGAAGCCGCGAGAGCTTTACTTGAGGCTATTAAAGGTACAGACGGTATCAAAAAGATAGTTGACAAAGTGGATACTAAGGTCGCTGATGGCGATAATGTAGCGCTCGGCGCAACGACCGATGTGGATACAGTCACAACCGTCATAGGTCTTCTGAAAAAGTTGCAGTCAATACTCGAAGCAGGAATCGGAGTAACAGAGAGTTCGCCGCTCACGAGTATAGCTGCAACTGTTGCAAATGGCGATGACGTAGCTCTAGGCAGCACCAGTGACACGGACGCGAACACGACTGTGATAGGCAGACTTCAGAAGCTCATAGTGGATCTCTCTGCCCTCTCCGCTACAAAGACTCTCGCGGATCTCGAGACCGCCATCGAGGGTGTGACCGATTCCATAGTATCTATGCAGTACGGAGGGCTTCCCGTCTCCGAGATGCGAACTGATGTGGTTTCTACTTCCAGCACCCCGGCCGAGGCCAAAGGTGGGGCGACAGCATGGAGCGGTCAGAGAATCGTTCACATTTTGAACCAGGGCAGCGTGAACATTGAGGTACTCACAGACGACGAAGCGACATACGGTCAGATCGTATTCCCCGGTAACGTCTATCAGGATGTCGTGGATGGGGTGATCTACGTTATGTCAGCCTCCGCAGGTAGCGCGAGAGTGACTGAAAAGAGGTATGTGTCATCATGATTAAAGTATCTGCGGTTCATCTTGAAGGCAATGTCTATGAGCTAGCCATTAAGGATGTCAACAAAGTCCTGGACAGAAGAAAGGTAATAGCTAAAAAAGAGGAAGAGGCGCTAGAATATGGTCAGATCTACCTGTCGGACTTTTGCGAACGAACAAAAACGAGTCGGGAGAGCGTCGGGCTTTCCGCAAAAAGCGCCCAGCCTTTGGGACTCGTCAACGGGAAACCGTACTACGAGATCCTCGAAGACGGCACCCCTGTCTTTGAGTGGAGAGACGGGAGACCTGTAGTCGCGTTCGTGGAATACGCCGCGTTCGGATTTGAAGGCACCTCTCCGATCGTGGGATATGAAAAAGACAATCCGATCTATATGGTTCGAAGTACCGAGCCTCCCAAAGAGGTGGTGGCGAAAGATGAGAAGATATAAACCTCTTTCACGCCAGCGGTTCGGAGATCTAAGATCGCTGGCAAGAGAAGTGGATATGAAATCATTCGAATATACATTTCCAACAGACGACGGTTCTTCCTCAGTGGCGGTATATATTCCTAGGTTTACTATTCCTAAAGGAGTGGGGTGGGAGAGCGGCGATTTCCCTGGCGGCGACCTCCATCTCGGCGGCTTCTGGTTCGACAAGTATCAGTGCAGTCACAAATCAGCCACAGACTCTTCTCGAGGCGTTGCGGTGGGGGCGACTATCTCGCCCGGGTCCACAACGGATGTTGCAGTTTCCCAGCAAGGGAAGGTGGTGTGGACTGACATAGACTGGAACAACGCGAAAGTGGCGATCGAAAACAGATATACGAACGGCAGACAATGGCACATGGTAACCATGCGTGAATGGTCTACCATCTGCTTTCTGGCGCGATGGCTCGTAGGGGATAAGCTGAGAGGGAACAACTCCTCGGGCAGAGACTACCGAGATCCCGATAGCGCTGAATACTATGGCGAATTCGACCCGGTTCAAGCGGGCAGGGTACTGGCCGGGACAGGACCAGATTCTTGGTTCCATAACGGGAAAAAGAACGGGATCTGGGGGATCGTAGGAAACGTGTACCAGTGGAACGACTTCCTGATCACCGACAGTGTGTGGGACAATAACGGTACTCCTGTGTGTGTTATTCCGACTGGGTGTGTGGCATATTTGGACGGCGCGATCGGAACAGACGACCCGGTGACGATCACATACAAAAACCTGCTGAACGGTCCCGGAGCGGACGGTTTTGCGGTGGGCAGAATAATCCAGATCGACGTGGAAATCATGACCATTAGTGGTATTGGAGAGAACACCATTACAGTCTCTAGGGGAACATCTGGTTCTTCGGTGGTCGCCCACAGTGACTCTGCCGCGGTGACGATGCCCGGAACAGGAATGGTTTTGACTTCGCCAACATCAAGTCCCTACTACTACGCGTGGTTCAAGAAGCTCCGAACCGACTACCCTGATTTGGCGCTTCCTTCAGATGTATCGGCCTCTGGCGAATGGCTTGATCGGGCCTACTGGCGGCTATACGGCACCCGCGCGGCCCTCCGGGGCGGGTACTGGAGCAGCGGGTCTACCGCTCGGTCTGGTCTCATCTTGTCCCTCAACTCCGAGCCTGCGAGCCGGAACTACTACATTGGTCTGCGCGCCGCTTTGGCGGATGAAGATCTGGAATCTGGGTCCTGAAGATCTGATGGGCGAGCGATAGCGAGGCAATAGCATGGAACCGCTGAAGATAAAACAGAAGATCGAAGATATGATCACATACGCATATATCGTACTGGCACAATTCCCGAAAAGCGAGAAGCACACTCTGGCCGCCGAGATAAAGAGATCTATGTTCAGGCTACTCGAGTTAGTGATCGCCTGCAACAAAAAGTACTTCAAGAAGACTACCATGCAAGAACTCGACGTGGAACTGGATGTTCTGAGAAGTTATGTGCGGTTGGCGGTTAATTTGAAATTTGTGCCATTGAAGAAATACGAGATATGGGCTGGTTACCTTACCGAAATTGGAAAAATGATCGGCGGGTGGATGAAGTCCATAAGGGTCTGAATTGTTTCTGCGCGCGGCCCTCCGGGGCGGGAACTGGAACAACGGGTCTAACGCTCGGTCTGGTCTCATCTTGAACCTCAACAACGAGCCTACGAACCGGAACAACAACATTGGTCTGCGCGCCGCTTTGATAATCGCCAGAAGAAGAATGCTTAAGGGCATTCTTCCAGAGCAAATGCCAAAGGAATTCAGATCCTCGCTTATAGCGAAATACGAGAAACACCGGCGGAGAGCTAGTAGCGAACCAACGTTCTCCGCCGTTTCTATGGAGGTCTATGTGAAAAGAATCAACAACATATTCGAGAAAGTCTATAGTTTTGAAAATATCTATCTTGCTTACATAAAGGCAAGGAAGAACAAGAGATACCGAGAAGATGTGCTCACATTCACTGATAACCTCGAAGCAAATCTTATCACAATCCAGAACGAACTTATCTGGAAGATGTACTCTCCGGGGAGATATAGAGAATTCATCGTATATGAACCAAAGAAGCGAATCATCCAGGCACCTAGCTTCAAAGACAGGGTTGTTCATCACGCGTTATGCAATGTCATCGAGCCGATCTTCGACGCGCGGTTTATATACGACAGTTATGCGTGCAGAAAGGGGAAGGGAACTCATGCGGGCGTTGAAAGAATTATTTACTTCTTAAGGAAGCTGGCGCGGTCTTTACCCAGAACATATTGCCTTAAAGCGGATATCTCAAGCTATTTTCCTTCGATCGACCATACTGTTCTAAAGACGCTTCTTAGGAAGAAGGTCTCTTGTGAAGACACGCTATGGTTCATAGATACAATCATTGATGGTACTTCATGCGGATCTGCCAGAGGGATCCCGATAGGCGCTTTGACGAGTCAACTATTTGCAAACATTTACCTTAATGAATTGGATACTTTTGTCAAATATGATCTTCGTGCGAAACACTACGTAAGATATGTAGACGACTTCATAATCCTGAGCGATAGCAAGGAAGAACTCTGGGAACATTTAGGAGAGATCGAGATCTTCCTGCAAGACAAACTGAAACTATCACTCAATCATAAGACAGGGATATTCCCCGCAACGCTCGGCATTGACTTTCTTGGCTATCACATCTGGAAAGACAAACTTCTGTTGAGAAAGGCGAATATCCGGAGAAGCAAGCGAAGGCTTCGAAAGCTAAGGATTCTTTACGAAGAAGGGGCAGCGAGCTTTCAGAAACTCCGTTCATCAGTGGCGTCTTGGCAGGGACAATGTAAGTTCTCAAAATCGTACTCGGCCATGCAGAGAGTAATTGATTTTGCTGGCCTTTCGGAGGTGTTTAGGTGAAAGACAAGATTGCTCATGCGTTGTTGGGGTGGATAATTTCCCTTGCTCTTGGTGGCCTATTTCAAAACGTCGTGATCGGCTTTGTGTTCGGATGTATGACGGGAGCCGCTAAAGAGGCTATCTGGGACAAATGGTGGAAAAAGGGGACTCCAGAGTTTCTAGACTTCTTAGCAACGTGTGCAGGCGCAATGCTTGGGCTGATTATGTTGCTGCCCGCGAGATTCTAGTTCTGGAGGTGGAAACATGGGGGACAAACATCAGACGGAATGCTATTTCATTCAGAATAGGCAAAGCTTTGAGAAGCAAATCATACAGAAAGTCACGGAATCAACCAACCAGCAGATAACAGAAATGAACAAAGCTCAAGACGAAAGGATTGATGAAAGGCTGGACAGAGTCGAAGCGAACATAAAAGACTTCATGCAGAACGGTTTCTACAAGAAATTCATGCAAGACGTCTGGGAAATGAACCAGAAGCTTATCCATAAGGCGATGGAAAACTCATTTGGAATCAAAGCCAAGAGAATAGAGCTCTGGAAAGCCATTGGGCTTGCATTGCTTGGAGCGTTCGGAATCAAACTGCTTGATTTGATAGCCACAATTGTGAGGTGATGTGATGATAACTCTTGAAGACATAAGAGTTTGGATGAAGCAGAGGGAAACCTCACCATCAATTGAACCTGAGCTTCTCTTCGCAATCGCTTATATTGAATCTTCGCTCAATCCTGAGGCGGTCTCGAGGAAAGGAGCTCAAGGCTTGTTTCAGTTCATGCCGATTACTCAGCAGGATCTTCGCGAGAGGTTCGGTTATCCTTTCAATCCATTTTGCCCCGTATGTTCAACAGTTGCGGCGAGCATTTATCTTTCCTGGTTGCTCTCAAAATTCCCGAACGACATGAACCTTGTCCTGATCGCCTGGAACTGGGGTTACGGAAACGCGAGGGACTTCATCCAGGGAAAGAAACCGAAACTGCCGAAAGAAACAGAGGACTTCGTGAAGAAGGTCCTTGACAAATACAGAGAGATCAAGAAGGAGGAATGAATATGGAATGGCTTTACATTATCCCACCCGTGGCCATAGTCGCGCTTGTGATAGTAGTGCTATGGAAAGGCTGGAAGAAGACATTTGAAACAATTCTCTTCATTGCGAGACCGGCAACCGATATTGCGGAGAAACTCGTTCCAGACAACGGTTCTCTCCTGGACCGACTTACTAAATGGGCAAAGATCGCGGTAGTAAACCTCGAGCTCCAGTATAAGACCGCTAAAGAAGCGACTGAAAAGGGGACGGCCGAGCGAGATGAACTCAACAAGAAGATTGAGGATCAGGCGATCGCACTTATGGAAGAGTGGGCAGAGGTAGATCAGAAAGAGGTCCCTGATCATGTAGAAAACGCCGCACGCGCTGTCGTCCGCTATGAGGTCGAGACTTTCCTGAAGAAACTGCAGCAAGAACCAAGTGCTGTTCTGCTTGTCACGGAAGAGGAGATCAAGGAAACACCGACTCTGGCGATGCCAGACCCTTTAGAATCTACCCAGCCTACGGAGTGAATTTCGATCTTAATTCCCTGAAGTTAAGGCCTGAGAACGTCTATCTGTGGAGAGTGATCGAAAAGAAACCCCTTTCTCTTAACATCGGAGGTAACAAGACCTTGGCTGTTTTCACCCTCGGATTCAAAACTAAGATTCCACTCATCGTTCATTCAGGTTTGTCGAAGAAATGGGAGTCACTTTTCAAGGCAGAATTCCCGGGGGTTTTCATCGGTTTTGAAATTCGATTCTAGAAGAACATTGATATTGCGTGTCGCGCTTTTCAGAGGACTTTCACTCGTATTCCACAAAACAACCGGAGCGATACCACTTCTGATGATATCGCTCCGTTATCCGTTATAGTTTGGAATAGCCTGGCAGCCCCACGGGGAATCGA
>NZ_DJGL01000080.1:0-46155 GCF_002432735.1 Mesotoga sp. UBA5847
AGAACGGTGAACCGATAACGGATAACCGTTTTCTTATTCAACTTGCATCTTGGAACTTGCAACTGAGCTTTTACAAGCGATTAGCGGATTCTAAGAACGAAGAACAGATCCTCGCTCTGGAACGAATAACGTTTTCCTCGGAGAACCGTTCGACGGCGAACGTAGTCTGTTTTGGCACACTTCGAACCTCGTTTTCTCCAAAAAAAAAGGCCCCGTTAAGGGACCTCATTCATCTATCAGGGACCTATTCGGTGAAATCTATTGTTCTCTTTACGCTCTTCTTGCTGTGAAACTCTAGTTGATCTTCTTCCTGGAAGTCATCAAAGCCGAGTGCCTTTATTCCGCACTCCTTTGGGGCATCTACCCTGCTCGCATCGTCTTTGTAATGCTTGAGCACTTCGATCGCTACGTCTGCGATTTCCTCGTTCTTTCTGTATACTCTCATCCTGCCTTTCTTAAGCACGTGTCCATCGTCCACCTGAACACCGGCTATAGTTCCAACTTTATTGATTCTGAACAACTGCTTTATGTGTCCATGGCCGATCACTTCATCGACTTCCTCGGGTTCTAGGAGACCCTCAAGGGCTTTCTTGAGGTCGTCTATCAAGTTAAAGATGATCTCATAAACTTTGATCTGTACGCCCTCAACTTCTGCCTGTTTTCTTGCCTGGGCATCGGGTTTAACTTTGAAGCCCATTATTACGGCATCGGAGGCAGATGCCAGCATTACGTCACTCGAGTTTACAGAGCCGATACCAGAATGGACGACCTCAATCCTGACGTCGTTATTCTCTAGCTTGGCCAAGGCCTGCTTCAGAGCCTCGACTGTACCGAAGGAATCGGCTTTCAGTATCACATTGAGATCCTTCTTCTCGTCAGTGCTGCCAGTCGTTGAGAGGAATTCTTCAAGCCTGATGTGGTGCCTGGTGGTAACGGATTTTTCTTTCTGAGCCTGATTCTTTGCGTATTCGGCAAGCGATCTTGAAGTATCAAGGCTTTCAACCGCGTACACAATGCTGTGGACATCGGGAACCTCGTCGAAGCCAATAATCTGCACAGGATCTGAAGGATAGGCTTCTTTGATTCGCTTCCCGTATTCGTTAATCAGTGCCTTCACTCTGCCTGAGGCAGAACCGGCAACAACGTAGTCGCCAGGTCTTAAAATCCCGTCTTTTACAATGAGAGTTGCCAGGGGACCTACGGCCTTGTCCAATCTTGAGTCAATAATGATTCCTCTTGCGTTTCCTTCGGGAATGCACTTCACATCTGCTACTTCGGCTACAAGAAGGATCATCTCAAGAACATCCTCAACGCCCTTGCCTGTTTTCGCAGATACAGGAACTGTTACAGTGTCCCCGCCCCAGTCTTCAGGAACGAGGCCCAGCTTCGAGGCGAGCTGTTGCTTAGTAAGGTCTATGTTTGCGTTTGGTTTGTCTATCTTGTTTATCGCGACAATTATGGGCACATTTGCTGTCTTCGCGTGGTTGTAAGCCTCTATAGTCTGCGGCATAACACCGTCGTCGGCCGCTACAACAAGAACTACGATATCCGTTGCCTGAGCTCCGCGCGCTCTCATTTCGGTGAATGCCTCGTGCCCGGGCGTATCAATGAACGTGATCTTCTTGTTTCTTATCTCGACCTGGTAAGCACCTATGGTCTGGGTAATGCCTCCGATTTCGTCTTCGGCGACCTTGGCCTTTCTAATTCTGTCGAGAAGCGTAGTCTTCCCATGGTCAACGTGCCCCATAACCGTGACGACCGGGGGCCTCTGAACCAGTCTTGAGCTTTCTTTGTAAGATTCCGCGTAAGAACTCGAGATGCTCTCAAAGGGATTCATCTCTTCTTCATGAACCAGCTCCACTTCCCATTCGTAATTCTTGGCAATTTTTACCGCGTCTTCAAGCGAGATAATCTGGCCGGGGCGAAGTATTATCCCGTTCATGAACTGATCCTTTATCACCTTGGAGATCTGAACGTTCATCTTCTTGGCGAGTATGTCGAGCTTGAATTCGTTGCTCTTCAGCTTGATCGTTCTTACTTTATGCTCAACCGGAATTTTTTTCTCGGTCGCCGGCTCCTCTTTCGAGACCAATTTCTTCTCAAGATTCTTTACTTCTTTCTCCTGAATCTTATTCTTTGCCTTTTCGACCTTCCTTAAGATCTCCTTCTTTTCTTCCTCATAGAGACCAACGATGATATTAACGGTCTCCTCGTCAAGAACGGACATATGGTTCTTGACGGTAACACCGAGCTCCTCAAGTTCATCCAACAGCTCTCTTGCCGTTATGTTAAGTCTCTTAGCAAGTTCGTACACTCTGGCTTTTGGCATAGCTCAGTCACCTCCCGCCTGTGTCATTATCTTTGAGATTTCCTCTGCGAGGCCATCATCGGCAACTGCCACTGCAGAGATGTTGTCTTTGCCGATGGCCTTTCCCAGAGCGATGCGGTCGTGTTCTTTGAGAAGAATACAGCTTGCCCCGTGGCTCTTGCATCTCTTAACCCAGTCTTCCTTTATCGAATCGCTGGTATCGCAAGCCAGAATGAGAAACTTTCTTCTTAACGGCTGCCTCAAATAACCCCTAAGTTGCTCTTTACCAAACACAACCTTGTTTGCTCTTCTGCCTATTCCTAGGAGAGATAGAACTCTCTTTTCATCCATATTATGCCCTCGATCAATGATATCTGAGGACGACTATTCTGGTTCCCACGTCGGCCTTTTCTTCAAGTCTTAGTTCGTCGAGTTGTTCGAAGGGATCGCCTGCAAGGAACTCTTCGACCTTTCCCAGCTCGAAAGTCAGGTCTTCTGTCTTAAAATGCATAGGAATTACACAGAACGGAGCGAGGTCTCTCGTCAGTTCTCGTGCCAATCCACCATCGATTGTGTAGACACCGCCAACAGGTACTAGGAGAACATCTGGATTCTTCAACGCCTCGATCATTTTCGAATCCAATCTGTGGCCGAGGTCTCCGCAATGAACGACCCTGAACCCATCCGGAGTTGTGACTTCAAAAACGATGTTCTTGCCGCGTTTCTTGCCCTGAACGTCATCGTGAAAAACCGAATGACCCGTTATTGCAAAGCCATATGCGTTTCTGCTGTCTGGCGTGTTGACTAGAACATATCCGGGTTGGAATCGATCATGCGCGTTATGATCATGGTGCTGATGGGATTCCAGAATAATGTCCGGCTTCACCGCGGGCATATCATAACCGACTCCCTCATCGAAGGGATCGATTAGAAGAGTCTTTCCATCGCACTCAAGCGAAAAACACGAATGTCCATGCCATCTCAAAACCATATTCATCACCCAGATATTTATTATATCATGGGTTCAGTAACATGTTTAGGGAAGATTCGCGCTCCTAGAAGGGTAACACGAGAAGCTCCAGACCTTCGAGATTCTTGAGAGACACAGTTTGCTTTCTGAAATCGATTATTCCGTATGAACCTCCCGTTTCATCCTTGGGTAGTGAGGGACTGCCGGGATTGAGGAAGATCAGGCCATCATTGCTCGAGAGTCGCGAGATGTGAGTGTGACCGGATATCACCAAACCGCGATCGTTGGGAAAGCAGTAGTTCTTGTGACCGTGCGTTACGAATAGTTCGAGATCGTTTATCAACAGAGAACGGGCGCTTGGAGCATCTTCCTGACCGACCAGCGATAGATCAATTTCGCTATCGCAGTTTCCCCTAACTCCAATGATTCTGTTGGACAATTTCCCTAGAAAATCGGCAAGCGCCATGGGATCGTAGCCTTCTGGCAGAGGGTTTCTCGGCCCGTGATAGAGATAGTCCCCGCAGTGAATAACGAGAGTGTTTTCGTCCACTTCAGTAAGTACTTTCTTCACTCTCGTCAACGAACCATGCGTGTCGGATATTACTATCGCTCTTTCAACCATCTGAAGTATAGGGCGGTACCTCCTTTGCAGAGAATCCGCACTTCTCTTTCTATTGTCTCGTTTGAAACACCAAGCGGGTTCCCGTACTCAAGAAATGCATCTCTCAAAGGGTATTTGAAGCCCTTTATACTGATCATGGTCGGCTGTCCTCCGAAGGGGAACAGAGACCAGGTCTCGCCTAGTTCTACTGAGGAGATAAGCTCTTTGGATACCATTCCGATCTCTACACTATCCTCCACTATTGTTGCTTTCAAGGAGTTCCGCGCACCGTAGATCGAAGCAAGAGTACCCATGAAGTGATCGAGGCGCAGACCTGTGGCGCCGAAGATCTCCACCTCCGCTATGCCCCGTTCTTCAAGGGCCTGAAGCGCGATCTGAGTATCTGTATCATCTTTTTCAGGCGGGTATATCAAGACAAGGGAACCTTCACTTCTGCACCAGGAAAGAGTGCTTTCGCTTACAGAATCCATGTCGCCCACAAGAAGGTGAGGATGAATTCCGAGGCGCTTCAACGTCTCGGCACCCGAATCTGCCGCTGCTACAAAAGGAGTCTCATGTAGCTTCCTCAAGTAGAATTCTGTTGAAGAAATGTACTGCCCACCGACAAACAACACAGCTTTTGTTATCATTTCGTTTTTCCTAATCCCAGCTGGTTTCTATATTTGTTTACAGTTCTTCTTGCAATGCAGATGTCCCTATTCTTCAGCTCAACCACAAGCTGTGAATCGGAAATTCCGGGGTCCTCTTTCACGATCTCCGCAATCACTTCCAGTGCTTGTTCCTTCTCTTGTACATTACCGAAAAAATACCTTATCGGGAAGGTTCCTACCGGTGTCTGGACAAACTTATCCTTCACGGCGCGACTAATTGTAGAGACCACAACCCCTATCTTGTCAGCAATCACATTCATCTTCAGGGGCCTGATCTTGTCGCTCGTTTTCAAGAGGAAGGGTGCGTTTCTCATCACTATTTCATTGCCTATTGTGATAAGGGTGGCCTTTCTCCTTTCGAGGGCAGTTATGTAGAACTTCGCCTCCTCAAGTTTCTCTTCTATGTATTTTCTAGCAATCTTCTCGCCGTACTGAAGAATCTCCTCGTATGATGGGTCTACATTCAGGACGAGTGAGTAGTCTCTAACGGTAACTATGAACTTCTCATCCAGAAATTCAATGTAAAGATCAGGCTCCACGTATCTGACAAATGCGCCGTCGCTGTATCCCGAAGACGGGAAGAGACCGGGACCTATGAGAGCTTCGAGTTCTTTCAGACTGGAAGCGAAGACGCCGTCAAAGCCTGAATCCCTCATTATCAAAATTACTGCTGAAAGTTCTTCTATAGAGCAATTGTTCAGGTCGGCAATCTCTTTCAGTTCTGCTGTTAGCATGCCGAGGTCGTCCATATTGTCGAGCAATACTTCGAAGAGACAGAACTGGTCATCGTCCAGGATATAGAAGCCGAAATCTCTCAGAATCTCTTTGAAGGTCGGTTGCTGGGTCTCGATTCTGTCAAAGTCCCAACCGTCTCGATCGGTGCTCTCGGATTTCATATATATTGAGTTGCTTGCAGGAAGCGAGTAAAAGTCGCCTCCATCCGTATTCTCTTCATCCTCAGGTTCTTTTTCGGAATCACCTATGTCTTCAATAAGCTCGTAATCCTCTCTTTTCATTTCCAGAAGAGGATTTGCTTGCACGATCTCTTCAAGCTCAGCAGAGATTTCCAGTGAATTGAGCTGAAGGAGTTTGAGAGCCTGCTGAGCCTTGAGCGAAAGGCCAAGCTTCTGCTCCAAACGTTGCGATATGTTATGGCCGAGTTCCATGAAGCCTTCTCTCCATCTTTCTCAAATGCTCAAATACGAGCGAGTAAGATTCAGAGATCTTTGATGCCGAGTTGCACGGTTCGCAGAGATCTGACAGTTCGGCCGCTCTTCCCATCAAGTACATACCGAGAACGCCGGAGCGTTCCAGATCGCCTGTCTGCGCAGCAAATCCAGCGATAGTTCCTGCCAGCAAATCACCGCTCCCGGCTTTTGCGAGAGCCGTGCTCCCGGCCGTGTTGATAATTATCCTTCCATTCTCATTGCAAAAGACAGATGAAGCTCCCTTAAGGATGGCGTTCATACTTAGGCGTGAACAGAACTCAATGAAGGAAGCAAGATCTGTTCTTCCTTCATTCAAGCGAGCAAACTCTCCGATATGAGGAGTAATGAGTACATTTCGAGATCGACCCAAGATCGAGAGATCATTCACGAGTGCAAACAGCGCATCAGCATCCACAACAAATTTCTTCTCCGGGAAGGATTTCAGGAACTTCAATACGAACTCGATGCTCCCTTCACTTCTTCCAATGCCGGGACCGAGCACGATACTGTCAATCTTATCGATAGCTTCTGAAAGGTAATCGACATCTCTTGGGACGAGAGTATCTCCGCTGCTTATCATGGCAATCGCCTCAGGCAAGTTGTTTCGGATAACGTTTGCAGAGCCTTTAGGAGTGTACGTGTATACAAGCCCGCAACCCGACCGGAAGGCTCCTATGGCTGCCAAGAATGGCGCCCCTGTGTAGACTTCGCTTCCTCCAATAACAAGAACAGAGCCGTAGCTTCCCTTGTAGCTGTTGCGAGCTCTCTCCGGAAGAAGTTCTGAAGCCATCTCATCGTCTATAACTTCTGAATCGGCGAGAGAATCCATAATGCTTCTCTGGAAGCCGGCGCTGCTTACAACAACCTTACCGCAAAATTCGCGCCCCGGATAGAGAAAATGACCTGTTTTCGCTAGACCGAAGGTCACTGTCTTATCAGCTTTGAAACAGTTTCTGGACACGCTACCGTTGTAACCGGAGACTCCCGAAGGGATGTCAACAGCCAGTCTGTAAGCATCGAGACGATTAACGTACTCGAAGAGAGAAAGAATCTTCTCCTCAAGACTACCGTGAAAGCCCGTTCCAAAAATCGCATCGACCACCATATCGGATCCGGCAAGCAAGTCGCCAACGATCGACTCTTCTTCGAGCTTTACACCTTTGCCTCCAAGAGAGACGTATATTGTAGCGTTTGTCTTACAGTCATCTGTTGTAGGAGCATAGCACTGAACAACCGTCACGTCGATGCCTGCGGCATGCATTAGCCTGGCCGCTGCATAGCCGTCACCGCCGTTGTTGCCACCTCCACACAGAATCGCGGCTTTGCGGATATTGAGGTCTGCAATCTCCTCGTAAACGCTGCGGGCCGCCTCCTCCATCAGAAGCAGTGAAGGTACTCCCTTATCTATTATCCTTTGATCGATCTCCCTCATCTGAGCGGGAAATGCTACCTTCAAATCATCACCCCTCAATCAGATCTTATCATTTTTTTCGAATTCCTCGCATGTTATAATCTCGCGAAGAGGTGAGTAAGATGAAACTTTCTGCGATTGCAATTATGCTGTTTTGTCTACTGGCCGGAGCATTGTGCTTTGCTTCGGACGGCGCCTACGATGATCTTACTCTCTTCATCCAGCAGGTTGTGGATTCTGGTGACATAGATACGCTTTTGAAGGTGCATTTTCATCTGGTAGATACCGAGTCTCCCGATAATGGGTATACTGATCTCGAAATGAAGGTAAGGCTTATCATAGCGGGTGGCGAAGATCTCTATATAGAGTTTTTCGAGCCGGAAGAGTTGAGCCAGATAGCTCTTGTATATCTTTCAAGGGAAGAAGTGACTTTTAGTGTCGTCAGGGAAGAGGCTTGGAAGCAATACAGATCAAGTTATCAGACTAATCTGATGAGCAGCCTTCTCGACCAGTTCTTCGAAGGTCTTCTCCAGTCTTCCAACTTCACCTGGAGTGTTATAACGGAAGAAGAAAGACGAGTTTACATGATCGATCCGTCCGAACAGAGATTAAGGTTGCTCGGACTTCTCAGCGGAGGGGGCTATCTCCCTAATCTCATGCATATTCACGTCTCCTTTTTGAGGAGAGAGGGTTACTTCCCGAAGATTGAGTATGTGAAGATAACCGATAGAGTCGGTGACGAGTATCTTCTCTTGGAGGTTGACGAATTCAAGACCGCGGTGGACAGATCTATCTTCACCGATCTTAGAGGCAAGTATTACGAGACTTTTCAGAAGTAATCGCTCTTGATCCGTGTCAGTATTCTCGGTATGTCGATATCGAGATCTCTGTCGTAGGGTCTTGTCGTCACGGTAAAGTCCCTGAGTCTTACGTGAAGGCTCTTTGTAACTCTTATTTCGCCCCTGATAAGCAGATAGCAGCCTCTGTAGATTTCCGCGAATGCCCTTTTCGATTCTCTTTCATCGAAATGAATGTCAAGGATTTCTTCGGTTTCTCCCCCACTCCTGTATACGCATATCCTCACCTTGAAGAATCCGCCCCGCACAGTCGATTCCGGGTCCGTAGTGGCTTGTCCGTATATTGTTATCTCGTTGAATGAAAGGGACAGATCAATTCACCTCAGCTAGCCGCCAGGAGTTTCAATGGGCGGAATATGTTATCATCTTCTTGTTGAAAAACGGAGGTAGCCATGAGTAAAAAACCACGAGTAGCATTGATAGCTCACGACAAGAAGAAGATCGACCTAATAATGTTTGTCAGGGAACACCTGGATGTATTCAAGAAGTGTAACATTTTTGCAACGAGTACGACGGGCAACATCCTCAGGGAGAAGGTCAAATTGGAGCTCACTTCATTCAAGTCCGGCCCGCTGGGTGGTGACCTCCAGATAGGCGCTCTCATCGCCAATGACGAGATAGACTTCGTCATCTTTTTAAGAGACCCGCTTACCGCACAACCCCATGAGCCGGATGTGAGCGCCCTTCTAAGAGTGTGTGATGTTCATAACAAACCGTTAGCAACTAACCTCGCGACGGCAGAAGCCCTGGTAATGGAGATCAGAAGGTTTCTCAAGCTTTCTGATATCGGGGAGGAATAGTATATTTCCCGGAAATATCGAGTATTCTCCGAATTTCCTCTCTATTTCCAGCACGGTTTCGAGCAGTTCTCTTTCCTTTTCAAATAGGGATAACTGTCTTTGATTTTTCTTTTCACTAAGGGCCCAACAGGATATTCCGATAGCTCTGACGGCCGTTCCGTTCCAGATTGAACTAATAAGCCACGGGGTGATCTCCGTCATGTCTTTGATCGAGGATATCGTGAAGTTCAGCCTCTTTGAAAGAGCCTTTGAACTCCTGTCAGCATATCTTAGGAACAGGCTGACCCCTGAGCTTTCCATCTTGTATCTTCCAAGTCTGTAGATTACCCTTGCCGACAGAAAGTTTGTTACTCTCACGATAAGATCGAAATCATTAATATCACCCGATAGCGTCATAGAATGACCCACGGACTTCGGTCTCTCTTCTTTGAAAAACTCCTTCCTTGAAAACCGGTTTTTAGTAAGGCTTTGCAGAAATCCCATGAAGGCATTTCCAAACATCGTGTACAGATCCATGGGAGACTTTTCCAACCCTTCCAAAAGCTCACCTGTCATTTTGTATCCCATGGATTCGAGCTTTATCAACGTGTGCTTTCCGATTCCCGGAACGTCCTTTACGGGTATCTCATTCAGGAACTCTCTTTCCATGCCGTCTTTGACCACTACGAATCCGTTTGGCTTGGAGTAATCACTGGCGATTTTAGATATGATCGGATTTACCGAGATTCCAACCGAGGCGGTTATTCCGAATCTCTCCTTCAAATCTCTCTTAAAGGAAATGAATCTGTTAATCGACTCCTCCAGTTTAGTGTGAAAGCTGAGATCTATGTAAGCCTCGTCTACGCTCGCAACCATAACTCTGGGTGATACAGAGGTCATCATTTTCATTATCTCTTTCGATATATAACCGTACTTCTTTGACTGCACTCCTACGGCTATAAGATCGGGACAGAGCTTCAGGGCTTCGAAAAAGGCCATACCCGATCTCACACCCTGTCTCTTTGCCTCGTAACTCGCCGAAGTCACAACGGAATGCCGCTTTCCAATCCCTGTTACGGCGATCGGTTTACCTTTAAGAGTCGGATTTGCCGCCTGCTCAATGCTTGCGAAAAACGCGTCCATATCTATGTGCGATACGTAAGGAATTCCTTTCAAAGCAATCACCCTCCAAGAAGATAGCTGTACCATTTCTTCGCATCTTCGTCAAATTCAAGATTGTAAGCTCCAAGTGTGGTCATTACTGAGAAATGATAGATTTTCTGAGTCCCCACGGCCTCCACCCAGAAGGAGGTAACGGCATTTACAATTATTTTTATACCATCGTAACTGAACCTTACTGGTACAAAATAATCTCCGTGAAAGTA
Source organism: Mesotoga sp. UBA5847 (assembly GCF_002432735.1). Classification (NCBI taxonomy): domain Bacteria; kingdom Thermotogati; phylum Thermotogota; class Thermotogae; order Kosmotogales; family Kosmotogaceae; genus Mesotoga; species Mesotoga sp. UBA5847. The sequence goes on from NZ_DJGL01000080.1 coordinate 10,191, forward strand.
TACAAGCACCTTCGTGAGCTTCTTATAGGCTTTCATAAATATCACCACTTAGATATTAGGTATAAATTATTATAACAGATGAATTTCTAGAAAGGCAAGTGTTTATTCGATTATTTTTCCTGAAGTTCTATCGGGGCTTTACAGCAGGAAGATAGACCTTTTTTCTCTCTGCGGTTGAAGGAGAGGGCAACTGTCTTCTTACAAACGGAACACACCCATCTGTGTACTGGAAGACCCTCGTACTCGGCTACGATATCGAAATCCAGCTCTTCAGCCAGTTTCTTGAATTCCGGTGAACCGTGTGAGAAATCCCTATCGTTTGTCATCAGGTAGAAGTGCGACAACTCGTGCAACAGGGTCTTTTTGAGAAGCTCTTCATTTTCCGAGATAGAAGAAGAAATCTCAATCCTTAGTGGAGTAAGCGTTCCCCGATTCCTCGAGTAAACTAGCCTCCCGAGAATTCTCTTCAATCTGGAGTTGAAGGAAAAGGGAATGTCTGGAAAGACCCCGAAAGCCTTCAAAGAGAGTTCTCTAGCCTTGGTTGCCAGATTCCTATTTGCTGAATCCACTCTGTCTCCTTTCAATCCCGTCGATTGTGGAGAAAATCAAGAGCTAAGCTGCGGAAGACGATGTTAAATAAAGACATAGGAGCGATGATCACCGCCCCTATGCAAGAACTATCATTATTTCGCCTGCGTCTATGTTATCTCCCTTTCTGACCCTCACTTCTTTGACAGTACCAGAGTTCTCTGAAAGTATGCTGTTCTCCATTTTCATTGCTTCGAGAATTACTACTTTCTGCCCTGGAGAGACAGAATCTCCTGTCGAAACGAGTACCTCGATGATCGTTCCCGACATCGGCGACAGTATATTGATTTCATCTCCCGATCCACTGGATTCTTTGACTGGCCCGACCGGTTTCGGAGCTTCCTCGACTCTCGCTTCCTGCCTGGGCCGAGTTGCAGATTCGACCTTTTGGCGTGTGTCGGGTTCCTGAATTGCTCCGCCCGAACCAGAATCGTTTACAGAAGAAAGCTCTTCAATCTCGACGTTATATTCTTTGCCGTTAACTTTCACTATGAATCTTCTCAATTCCTGCTCCTCCTCACTTTCCAGTAGACGGTTGGTTCACGGCGTTTCCAAAGCGAAGCTGCCGCAACGGGAACGGAGGCAACGCTTCTGACTTTGAAGTTGCTATGACCCATGAATGAAGTTACTGCTGCAGTTATTGCGGCGATGACTTCTCCTTCATCGCCGTCTTGTTTCTCCGGCCCTCCGGATATATTTGTAGGGACTGGTTTTGGAACGAGGGCCTTCACTACGCTGGTCTGTTCCTTCGATAGCAGACGACCAAGAATGTTGAAAATCACATAAAGCATTGCCAGCGCCAGGAATACGATTCCTATGCCTATTATGGTAATCTGAACATATTGCTCCATCAAACACACCTCATAGCGGTATATTACCGTGTTTCTTTGACGGTCTTCCTTCGACTTTTGTATCCAGCGTTTCCAAAGCTTTTATTATCTCGATTCTGGTGACGGCCGGATCAATTACTGATTCGATATAGCCTCTCCCGGCTGCCACAAAGGGATTTGCAAATTTCTCCTTGTACTCGGCAATCTTCTCCTGTCGAGTCTTTTCCGGCTGTTCTGAAGCGTTGATTTCTCTCTTGAAGATGATATTCGCTGCGCCCTCTGGCCCCATGACCGCAATTTCAGCTCCAGGCCAGGCGTAGACGATGTCGGCCCCAAGATGCTGACTTCCCATGGCTATGTAAGCTCCGCCATAGGCCTTCCTCAGGATCAATGTGATCTTGGGAACGGACGCCTCGCTGTAGGAGTAGAGTAGTTTCGCCCCGTGACGGATTATCCCGCCATGCTCCTGAGAGACTCCGGGGAGAAATCCCGGCGTGTCCACGAAGGTTATTATCGGAATGTTGAAGGCATCCAGGAATCTTATGAATCTGGCAGCTTTGTCGGAGGCGTTTATGTCTAAAGAGCCTGCAAAGACAGACGGTTGATTCGCCACTACTCCCACAGACCTGCCACCGATTCTCGCAAATCCAATTACCATGTTCTTAGCGTACTGCTCGTGCACTTCAAGGAACCGGCCTTCGTCTACAGCGAGTGAGATCACCCTTTTCACGTCATATGACTGCTTTGGGTTTTCGGGGACGATATCCCGGAGTTCTTCAATAGGGTTGCCAGGAATCGACTCAGTTTTTGACGGCTCTTCGGCGTTGTTCTGAGGAAGATAATCCAGCAACGTCTTGACTAGCAGCATCGCTTTCTCATCGTCTGAGGCCAGGAAGTGAGCGTTTCCGCTCTTGGTGTTGTGCACCAGAGCTCCTCCCAATTCCTCCATCGAAGTATCCTCGCCGGTTACTGCCTTGATCACCTGAGGACCTGTGATAAACATCTGGGAGCTCTTGTCCGTCATTACTATGAAGTCTGTTATCGCAGGTGAGTACACTGCTCCTCCTGCGCACGGTCCACAGACGACGGTTATCTGCGGAATGACCCCCGAAGAAAGAGTGTTTCTGTGGAAGATCCCTCCGTAACCGAATAGTGAATCAACACCTTCCTGAATTCTCGCTCCACCGGAGTCATTTATCCCAACGATTGGGATGCCGAGTTTCATGGCCATATCCTGAACCTTCATGATCTTCTTTGCATGCATCTCCCCCAGAGAGCCGCCCTGCACGGTGAAGTCTTGAGAGAAGATTGCGATCTTTCTCCCGTTTACCGTTCCGATTCCAGTAACAACTCCATCTGCTGGGAACTCCTTATCTGCGAGTCCGAAACTCGTTGCCCTGTGCCTTACAAATCGGTCGAATTCCTCGAAGCTACCTTCATCGCAGAGAATATCTATTCTCTCTCTTGCACTGAGCTTGCCCGCCTTATGCTGTTTTTCGATCTTTTCTTGACCGCCGCCAAGGATAATCTTATCGTTCTTCTCGAAAAACTCTTCAAGTCTACCGGCCATATCTATCACCCCCTCAGTGATGTCCCTCAACGAGTTCCATCAGAACTCCTCCTGTGCTCTTTGGGTGGAGGAAGACTATCTTTGTTCCACCGGCTCCCGACTCAGGCTCTCTTGAGAGAGGTTTGAGTTCCAGTGAAACAGCCTCTTCAATTGCGGCTTTAACATCGTCAACACGGAAGGCGATGTGGTGAATGCCTTCTCCTCTGCTTTCCAGGAACTTGGATATCTGACTATTCTCAGATAGCGGTTCCAGAAGTTCGATCCTTGTGTCGCCAACCTTTATGAAGGCAACCTTCAGCCCTCGCTCAGGAAGCTCTTCGATACCAGCGACTTCGAGTTTCAGAAGATCTCTGTAAACGGAAAGCCTCTCTTCGACCGATTTAACGACTATGCCAATGTGGTCTATCCTTTCGGATTTCAATCTGATTACCTCCCAATATTCTCAAGAAGATACCTTATTAGTTCTTCAAGTTTATCATTTTCGGCGTAGTGTTCCTTTATTATCTGGTACGCGCTGTTCAAGTTATTGTAAAGGTTACGCTTGTTTCGCCTTGCTGACAGTCTCCCGGAGTTCGCGAAGTCGGCCAGCACCTCCTCTATCTTTTTGAAGAGTTCCTTCAGGCCACTGCCCTTAATCGAGTCGGTTTTCAGAACTGGCAATCGCTTTCCAGAAAGTTCGAGAATAGCTTTTGTTCTGGAGGCAAGTTGTTCGGCTCCCTGGAGGTCGCTCTTGTTAATGACAAATATGTCGCCAATTTCCATAATACCGGCTTTCATGGTCTGAACGTCGTCCCCTAGGCCAGGAGCAAGAACCAGAAGGACTATGTCGGCAAGGTTTGCTATATCGGTTTCCGATTGGCCTGCTCCGACTGTTTCAACGTAGATCCGATCGTACCCGCTCCTGCCCAGAAATTCGACTGTGTTGTAAATAGAAGGACTAAGCCCACCGACATTTCCTCGACTGGCCATTGATCTCACAAAGATCCTTGGATCCTCGGTAGCCCGTCTCATTCTGATTCTGTCACCAAGAAAGGCACCACCGGTGAATGGGCTAGACGGATCGATGGCGATAACGGCAGTGGCCTTTTCCTCGGCACTAATGCACACAAGATGGTCGGTGAGAGAAGACTTGCCGGCCCCCGGACTTCCAGTTATGCCTATCACGCAGTAGTCGCGTTCGGGCAGCTCCCCAATCATCTCCCTCGCTGAATGTGTATTGTTTTCAATTAAGCTCAAAGATTTTGAGACACTTAGCTGGTCAATCTTAGCCGGTTCCATCGATTTCATTTCTTAACCGTTTCCTCTATCTTCTCGATTATCGATTTCAGAGAGGTCCCTGGCCCAAACACTTCAAGAATTCCCGCCCTTCTAAGCTCTTCGGCATCTTCCGATGGTATTATGCCTCCAACAAAGAGAGGTTTGTCCCCGATTCCGGCTCCTTTCATAAGCTCCAGCACCTTTCTGCAAATTCTCATATGGGCCCCGGAAAGTATAGACAGTCCAATTACGTCGACGTCTTCCTGCAAGGCAGCTTTTACTACGGATTCGGGAGACTGTCTAAGGCCTGTGTAGATGACTTCCATTCCCGCATCCCTGAGTGCCATGGCGACTACTTTTGCTCCCCTGTCATGTCCGTCAAGCCCCGGCTTTGCAACGAGTACCTTTATCTTGTTCATCATGTTCACCTCTCTCTAAAGAATCACGGCTTCGGTGTATTCACCGAAGATTTCTCTAAGAGCGTTTGCGATTTCTCCCAGAGTTGCATATGCTCTTACCGCATCGATTATTATGGGCATGAGGTTATCGCTTCCCTGAGCTGCTTTCTTGAGTTTCTCAAGATGGTTCCGGACTTCGCCGCCATCCCGCTTCTTTCTCAGCTCCTCGAGTTTCTTTCTTTGCAGGTCTTCTATAGCCGGGTCAAGTCTCAAGATGTCTCTCTCTTGTTCCTCATCGGCGGCAAATTCATTAAGACCTACAACAATGTGATCCTTGTTTTCGATCGCAACCTGATATCTGTAGGCGCTGTCGAGGATTTCCTTCTGCACAAAGCCCGCTCTGACGGCCTCGACCATTCCCCCCAGATCGTCGATCTTCTGAATGTAGTCAAGAGCCTTCTCTTCCATTGTGTTTGTAAGCTCTTCAATGAAGTAAGCTCCACCCAATGGATCGACTGTGTCCGTAACACCTGTTTCAGCGGCGATTATTTGCTGTGTTCTCAAGGCGATAGTGACTGAATCCTCCGTTGGAAGGCCAAGAGCTTCATCAAAAGAGTTCGTGTGAAGCGACTGTGTTCCTCCAAGTACAGCAGCCAGAGCTTGAAATGCGACCCTTACTATGTTATTCATTGGTTGCTGCGCCGTAAGCGTCGAACCACCGGTCTGAGTATGGAATCTCAGCATCATTGCCTTTTCATCAGTCACGCCGAACCTCTCTTTCATTATCTTAGCCCACAGTCTTCTTGCGGCTCTGAACTTGGCTATCTCTTCGAGGAAACCGTTGTGGGAGTTGAAGAAGAACGAGAGTCTCTTCCCAAAAACGTTGGGGTCAAGGCCGGCCTCTGTTGCTGCCTGAACGTATGCTATTCCGTCAGCAAGAGTGAAAGCGATCTCCTGAACGGAATTTGCTCCGGCCTCTCTTATGTGGTACCCGCTGATACTTATTGTGTTGAAATCTGGGAGGTTCTTGGAGCAGTACTCAAAGATATCTGTAATAAGTCTCATAGATGAATCGGGCGGAAAAATATAAGTTCCTCTTGCTATGTACTCCTTCAGAATGTCGTTCTGGATCGTGCCGGTAAGCTTCGAGGCTTCGACACCCTGTTTTTCGCCCACGGCTATGTACATCGCAAGGAGAATCGCAGCGGTGGAGTTTATTGTCATGGATGTGCTGACCTTTTCGAGGGGGATTCCATCAAACAGCGTCTCCATATCCTCCAGGGAATCTATCGCAACTCCAACCCTTCCGACCTCTCCTTCGGACATCGGATCATCCGAGTCGTAGCCGATTTGGGTGGGGAGGTCGAAGGCAACGGAAAGCCCTGTCTGTCCCTGAGATAGGAGGTATCTGTACCTTCTGTTGGATTCTTCGGCAGTCCCAAACCCTGCATACTGTCTCATCGTCCATAGACGGCCCCGATACATCGTCGGCTGAACTCCCCGGGTGAAAGGATATTGACCAGGAAAACCAACCTTCTCTTCGTATTCTTCCTTCTCAGGTGGTGTGTACAGAATCTCAACCTTCTGATCGAAGGAAGTCCTGAACTCCTTCTTCCTTTCGGGGAATTTCTTGAGAAGAGGCATCACTTTCTTCTTCTGCCACTCGTCTTTGAGTTTCTGAAGTCTCTCGCAATTGCTCACAAAATCTCCTCCATTCATGAAGTCCGTATATGTTGACTTGAAGATAGATCAATTATCGTTTGCAGTCAAACGCTACCATTTACGATTATAACCGTCCTGAACGTCTTTGTGAGTCAAACTTCCTATACTCACGGCCTTAGGCTATAATTGGTGAGGAGGTGGCTTCATGAATTTAGATAGATTGACGGACGTTGTTTTTGTTCCCGGCATGACCGGACGAGAAGAGATGATTCGAGCCAAGATAATCGAGATGATTCCCGAAGGTGTGGAGACTTCGATCGACGATCTCGGGAACGTAATTGTTGAGGTCGGCAGCGGGGATACGATTATCGCTTTTGCCGCCCACATGGATGAGATAGGCCTGCTTGTGACCGGCGTTAATGACGATGGGACTCTCAACTTCAAGAAGATCGGTGGGATAGCAGACGAACTTCTCGTCGGCAGACACCTGGACGTGATAACATCTTCAGGTGAGTCGATAGATGGTGTAATCGGGATGACGCCTCCACACCTTCGGGAGAAGCCAGACCTTTCCTGGCAGAGTCTCGTGATAGATGTGGGAACCTCATCAAAAGAGGAAACCGAGAATCTAGGAATAGAAGTACTCGACTATGCCGTTTTCAGAAAACAGATCTCTATTCTCAACGACAAGTACGTATCCGTAAGGTCTTTGGACGATAGATCCGGTTGTCTTGCTCTCCTCGATCTGTTAGATATGCTTTCTGAGGTTAACCTAAATAGAAGGATAGTGCTTGCCTGGACTGTTCAGGAAGAGATTGGGTTGATTGGATCTAGAGCCCTTTCAGAACGCTTGAGGCCCAACCTATTCTTTCCCGTTGATTCCTTTGCCTGCTGTTCAAGACTTACGGGTAATGTAAGACCGGGGAACGGGGCCGTACTCAGGATGTCTGACACCTCCTCTCTGGGAGATTACGGTCTCGGAAAGCGTTTGATGGAATTTGCGAAGGAGAAGGAGATACCTCTCCAGGTCGGGGTAACCGGAGGCGGCACCGATGGGATTCCCTTCCAGCAGAAGGGAATCAAAATGGTTCCCCTGGCGCTTGCCGTTAGGTACTTACATTCAGAGACGGAGTACATTTCGATCGAGGATTACGACAATCTACTGAGATTGATGTTTCTTCTTTCCACAGAGCTCACAGTCTGATGATCGGTTCTGAGTCTATCAGGAAGTGGCTCGTTTCCTCAGGAGTCCTCCACAGAGTCGGAAAACCAAGCCGGTATATCGGCAAGGAGCTCAATCGCGTAGTGAAGAATCCCGAAGGCAGGCTGAGAATCCTTCTTGCTTTTCCAGATACATACGAAGTTGGAATGTCTCACTTGGGGCTTAAGATATTATATAAGGAGCTCAACGAAATCGAGGGTTTTCTTGCGGAGAGAACTTACCTTCCATGGAAAGACATGATCGACCAGATGAGGAGCGCAGGAGTTCCTCTGTACTCTCTAGAGACTTATACCCCGGCTTCAGATTTCGATATACTCGGTCTGACTCTTCAATATGAACTCGGTTACACCAACGTCCTCGCTCTTCTAGATCTTGCAGGTATTCCCGTTCTTCAGAAAGAGAGAACGATCGAGCCGATAGTACTTGGAGGCGGACCGTGTTCGACAAACCCCGAGCCAATGGCAGACTACTTCGATGCCTTTGTTATTGGAGACGGAGAGGCCGTAACTCCTGTTGTCTGCAAGGCAGTGAAGGAGAATATCGACTTGCTTATATCGGCGAGAAGGGGAGAGCTCCTCAGAATTCTGTCTGAGATTGAGGGGGTCTATGTTCCCTCGCTGGGGAAGAAAGAGGTAGTCAAGGCCGTGATTTCCGACCTATCCAGCTATGAGATTGACGGCAAGCCCATCGTCCCTTATATGAAAACTGTACACGACAGGGCTGTTATGGAGGTAATGCGAGGCTGTAATCGGGGCTGTAGATTCTGCCAGGCAGGTATGATCTATAGACCTGTCAGAGAGCGAGCTGTAGAGGAACTCAAAAAATCTGTGGAGAGAGTCCTGGGAGCTACAGGTTATGAAGAAGTTTCTTTTCTCTCGTTGTCCACTATGGATTACTCCTCGATCGATGTTCTGACAGAAGAGGTTCTTCCTTTGCTCGAACCCGAGAGAGTTGCACTTTCCTTGCCCAGCACCAGGATAGACTCCTTTGGAGTTGAGATAGCTTCAAAGATTGCTTCGATAAGGAAGACGGGTTTGACTTTCGCCCCCGAAGCCGGTTCTCAAAGACTGAGAAACGTGATTAACAAGAACGTTTCGGAAGACGATCTTATGTCTGCAGTGAAAGCGGCAAAAGACAGCGGCTGGCAGAGAGTGAAGCTGTATTTCATGATAGGGCTTCCCACAGAAACAGATGAAGATTTACAGGAGATTGTTAGGCTCGCGAGACGTGTTAAAGCGGTCGGTTTCAGAGAGGTCTCAGTTTCTGCGGCTATCTTTATTCCAAAGCCACATACTCCGTTCCAGTTCTCTAAACAGATAAACGGAGAGGAAGCAGAGAGAAAACTTCGTATTCTCAGAAGGGTTTCCGGAAGAGGAATCCAGTTCAGCAGCCATGATCCTTCCAGCAGTACGGTCGAGGGAGTTCTCAGCAGAGGAGACAGAAAGGTCGGTGAAGCAGTATTTAGGGCTTACAGATCGGGAGCAATCTTCGATGAATGGAATGAAGAGTTCGATGCCTCATTGTGGCAGCAGGCCTTTGCAGATGCTGGAATAGATGTTGAAAGTTATATGAAAGGATTCACCCTTGAAGAGGATCTTCCCTGGGAACACATTTCAGTTGGTATTTCGAAACAGTTTCTCATTGATGAATTCGAGAAAGCACTGAGAGGAGAAACTACAGACGATTGCAGATGGGCACATTGTACCGGTTGTGCCGTTTGCCAAACCCTAAACGTTGCTAATGTGCTTCACAGAGTTTGAGAGCGCTCATTTTTGATGCCTCTGTGATGTCGCCCGCTCCAAGGAAGAGTACTACTGCGTCTCTCTTCTTTTCTAGCCATTCGAGTATCTCGGTGTAGTTTACCGCATGGACCGCCGGAACTCCGTAGCTGCTGAGACCCTTCAGAACTTCGGTCTCATCTATCGCATACTCCCCCTTCTCATAAGCTTCGTAGAGCTTGTAAACACAGACTTCACTAGCCTCCTTGAGTGACATTGCGAAACGACCGTTTTCTCTGACCAGTCTGGAGTATCTATGAGGTTGGAAGACGACGACAACGTTCTTCCCGGGGAAGAATTCTCGAGCACCTCTAATTGTGCTGCTTATTTCATCTGGAGTATGTGCGTAGTCGTCAAAGAAAAAAAGGTTCCTGAAATCATCGAGACCTCTGAATGTGAACCTTCTGTCGACAGATCTGTAAGACTCTACAGAGCTTCGGATCGACTCAATTGGGACTCCCATTTCATGAGTTAGGGCAACGGCTGCTGTGGCGTTGTAAGCGTTGTACTCGCCCGGGATCATCAGTTTGAAAATGCCGAGATCAGTATCGCCTTTCCAGCATCTGAAAGTCTGATTCATTATTCCTGTTATCCTATCCGAAAAGCGATAATGCCCTCTGTCTCTCCCGAAAGTGAGACTTCCCTTGAATATCCTTTCGGAGACGGGGTCATCGGCATTTGTCACGAGCAACTTACGGACACCTCTGGAAAAGTATCTGAAGTGGCTTTTGAGATTGTCAAATGAATTATCATAGTGTTCGAGATGGTCGCCCCGAACGTTGGTGATAATCGCATAGTCCGGCTTGAAGGAAGCAAAGAAGCCATCGCTTTCGTCTAGCTCAGTAACTGTAATACCATTTCCTTTTCTGTAGTTCCCATCGTTCAAGAGAGGGTTGATTCCCCCCAAAAAGACGGTGGGGTCCCTTCCCGAGTCGACAAGTATTTTGGATACCATAGCGGTAGTGGTAGTCTTCCCGTCGGTTCCCGTTACGCAGAGAGAGGTGTTTCTTGAAAGAAGGCTTTTAAGCAGCTCCATTCGATATATTGTTGGAATACTCTTCGAAATCGCCTTGACCAGTTCCGGATTGCCCTGTTTTATAGCCGTTGTTCTTACAACGATATCAGGACTTTCAAGGTTTTCATAGGAATGACCAATGAAAACACTCACGCCCTTCGACCGAAGGTAATCTACTCTTTCATTCTCTTCATAGTTCGATCCGTTAACCTGGTTACCCTCAGATGCTAAGTGCATTGCCAGAGCGCTCATGCCAATTCCGCCAATGCCAATAAAGTGATATTTCAAATCGATTCCTCCCGGAGTATATTATCCAACACAATCTCAACTGGTCTTCTTGGAGGTTTGTAACTGATTTCCTTTTGCAACATTTCGTCTATTGCAATGCCCAAAGCTGCGGAGGTCAATTTCTCTTCCAGTATAACATAACCCAGTCCAACTCTTTCCAGAGAGAGCGCGTTATGAAACTGGTGATTTTCAGATGCGCCGGGCCACGGAATAATTATACCCTTTCTTCCGAAATACTGTAGCTCTGCGATAGTGGTTGCCCCACCTCTTGACACGACAAGATCCGCACAGGCTATTACATCTGTAAGGTTCTCTATATAAGCGTAAGGACGTACAAATGGAAATCTTCGTAGTGAGAAAGCCGTCTCATCGTTACCTGTCGAGTGAACAAAGGACAATTCCTTCTTTCTCTCTCTCATTCCACAGTAAAGCTCCTCAAATACCTTGTTTATGGTCTCTGATCCAAGACTTCCACCTAATACGACAATGAGTGGACTTTTCTCTGAAAGACTGAATTTCTTGAAGACTTCGCTTCTCGAGGCTCTTGCTTCCCTTACCGGGTTTCCCGAAGACACGATCTTCTCTTGGGGAATATCAAGAGCCTGCCTGCTTTCCTCAAAAGAGATGAAGAAGAGCCTTGCGTACTTGGCTAGCCTCTTGTTTGCGATTCCGACTACGGAGTTTTGTTCGTGAATAAAAACCGGTATCTCAAGTTGATGAGCGGCCTTCACAACTGGGTAGGATACATAGCCTCCCGTTGAGAAAAGAAATTCAGGAGAGAATTCGCTTAGCTGCCTCTTCACGTAGCGTTCAGTATTGAAGTGGGAGAAAAGTATTCCGGCATTTGCCGGATTGTAGAGTGGCCTTCTCAGGCCTGTCAGCCTAAGAGGTACTCTCTTAGCCCCGGGGAAGTCCTGTTCGACGTTCCTGTCGTCGATCTTTCCTGAGACTGTGAAATACAGCAGATCGAGCTCTCTAGATTTGCTAAGCTCATGCAAAATGGCAACGGCGGGATAGTAGTGGCCGCCAGTGCCTCCCCCGCAGAAAGCTACCCTAAGCTTCTTCATCTTCTCTTTCCCTTTCTTCGTTAGACTCTATTAGTATAGAGAAGACAAGACCGTATCCTATCATCAGAGACATTATCGAGGAACCGCCCGCGCTAACGAATGGAAGCGTGACACCTGTTGGAGGAAAGAGTCCGAGATTGACTGCAATATTGATTGTAGCCTGAATCATCACGTATAGTGCAAACCCAACTATGTAAAGCTTCCCCTCGAGAGCAGTGGAGCCCTTCAAGCCAGCAACTATTAATTCCCTTATGAACCCCACATATGCGAACATCAGCAAGAGAAGACCTAACAGGCCAAGTTCCTCTCCAATGACGGCGAATATGAAGTCGGAGTAGCTAACCGGCAGGTAATACTTGACAAGCCCCATTCCCAACCCTTTTCCGGTGAGGCCCCCGGATGAAATCGCCATCAGCGAATATGAGACCTGCTCATGTTCCTCACCGGTAATCGAACTAAGGAAAGAGGTTATTCTTTGAATCTGATAATCCTCTATAAACCCTCCGCTGTAGAGAACAAGCACCAGTATAACCACAAAGATCAACGCAAGCGCAATATAGCGCAGCTTTATTCCTCCGATTATCATCATAACAAGAGTGATCGCAACCAGTATCCCAGTTGTGGAGAGGTCGGGTTCTATAAACACGAGCATAGCGATTGGCGCAAGGATTCCCAGCGGAATCAAGAACGTCGTCACCAAGTTCCTTTTCTTCAACCCTCCGAAGTATCTAGCTAGAACTATCAGCAAGGAGATCTTCGAAAATTCCGAAATTTGAAGCGAGAAACTTCCGATTTCCATCCACCTGTTTGAGCCGCCCCTATCGGGAAAGAAGAGAACTGCGACAAGCAGTATAAGTGTAAGCGGGTAATAAACCGTGAAGGCCCTCTTAAAATGCCAGGAGCCTTTCATGTAGATGATTATCAACGCGCCGGCCAGACCTATTGCAAAAGCTATCAGCTGCCTCTCAAGGAACTCCGAAGCAGTCACTCCCGGATGTCTTGCCTCCATACTTATTCCGGCACTGTAAATGAACACAAATCCAAAGATAATAAAGACGCTACTATACAGTGCCAGTAACAGATAAGTTCTCTTCATGACTACTCCAATGCACTGACTATCTCTCTGAAATGATTTCCTCTTTCTGCATAGTTCTTGTAAAGATCAAAGCTTGAACCGGCCGGACTCAGTACTACGCTATCGCCTGAGAGTGCTAACCTTCTGCAAATACCAACTGCTTCTGCCATGTTTCCTGCAATGCATAACGGTATTCCTCTCATTTGAAGTTTAGCAGATAATATCTTCATTGAGGTTCCCAGCATTACTACGTGCTTAAGTTGACCAAGCTGTTCGATCAACTCGATGTACGTCTCATCCTTCTCCTGACCCCCGAGAATCAGAATTGTTTTCGACAGTTCGAAATTCCTGAGAGCGGCACTGACTGCGTGGGCGTTGGTCGCCTTCGAATCGTCGTAGTACTTCACTCCTTCAAACTCTCTTACCAGCTGAAGTCTATGGGAGAGAAATGAATAGCTTCTCAGCTCTTCAAAAACATCTTCTGCAGACAGCCCAATGAGTCGTGAGATCATGAGAACTACAAGAGAATTTTCATAGTTGTGCAGTCCGGTGAACGGAAGGGATGAAGTCTCAAACGGCACTCCGGCTACCACTAAATGTTCCCTGTCGAAGCAGTTGTCTGCTTCGCAGGAAGTAGAGAAAGGCATGAGCTTGCAGTCGGCAAGATTCTCCTTTTGACTGTCGACTACTGCCTTCGGCAGTAGAGTGAAACCTTCAGTCATTCTTGCAATTCTCAACTTCGACTTGAAGTAATCGTCAATGCTCCTGTGATAGTCTAGATGGTCCTCTCCTAGGTTTATTATAGCGGACAGGTGGAACCGTATTTTTTCCTCCGCAAACCATCTTAGCTGAAAGGAGCTCACCTCCAGAATATAGTAATCAAAGTCGTCTTTCACTCCTGCAAGAGGGTTTCCGAGGTTCCCGCCCTGAAAGACCTTCTTATTCTTTCCGGAGATAATGTGATTCAGCATCGTTACGGTTGTCGACTTTCCATTTGTTCCGGTTACGCCAATGACCGTCCCTCTTGGTTTTGACCACAGTCGGTCAAGGGAGATTTCGAGTTCTGTAGTGAAGAGCTTTCCAGAGTCAATTATCCTTTTGCCGACATCGGAAAAGGGCGATATACCGGGTGAAACCACGAAAGTATCGCAGCTGAACAGTCTCTCCGTATGTCCGCCTTCTTCATACTCCACAAGATTCTCTTTCAGTATTCTCTTTCCTTCATCCCCAATATTACCGTTGTCGGAGACGAACAAAGAGAGAGGATCTTTATCTTCTAATAACCTTCTCAGAAGCGCCTGATTTGAGACGCCAAATCCCACAAGACCGATTCTTCCTTCAAGCAAACTATTCACCTACCATGAGAGCAGACCGAAGACTGCACCAATAAAAGCGATCAATGAAAACCTGAAAGCGATTTTGCTTTCCTTCCAATTGAGCAGTTCGAAGTGATGATGTATTGGAGACATTCTGAACACTCTCTTCCCGAAGACTTTGAATGAAAACACCTGAATAATCACGCTAAACATCTCTACGAGGAACATCATACCGAAGAAGAGAAGGAAGCCTTCCCGTCCGTCCAATGCGAACATCACGGCTATCATTGCTCCGAGAGAAATCGACCCTGTGTCGCCCATAAAAACCGTGGCGGGAAACCAGTTGTGCCACAGAAATCCTGCCAGTGCACCGCAAATCGGTGCGATTATCCCATTCTGCCAAACTGGAAGAAGCATCATAGGAGCGAGCGAGAATATGTACATAGAACCTGCCAGCCCGTCTACCCCGTCAGCAAGGTTAACTGCATTGCTCATTCCAGCAATTACCACGGTCGATATTGGATAGTAGGCGAGGCCAAAATCTATCTCTCCTAAAAGTGGAACCGCCATGTGAGTATGGGGATTGATAAGCTGAATGAGCAAGACTATGGCTGATGCAAAAGCCAATTGGAGCAACAACTTCTTCTTGCCACTCAAACCGGATGCGTTCTTCTTAACGATCTTAGAGACATCGTCCACGAGACCTATCAGGCCAAATAAAACGCCGGCAAGAACAACCAGCAAAACCTCTATCCTAAAGGCAAATATGACGGAAATTGCAAGAGCAATAGGAAGAAAGACAATTCCGGCGGCGGTTGGTGTTCCCGTTTTATAATTATGGAGGTCCGGTCCTTCTTCTCGAATGTACTGACCTATTTTCTTCTTCCTTTGATATCTCTTGAAAGGCTCAATGACAATAGCTGCCAGCAGAAATGCCAGGAGAAAGGAAAGGGCTTCCCTATACATTTCTCATCATCTCGACAAACGCTTTGTGCACTCTTTCCAGGGCTACTGCCCTTGAAGCCTTGAGAAAAACCAGGTCCCCTTTTCTTACGTTCTCGAATAGCCATTCGGCTAACTGTTCAACACTGTCAGTAATTAGCGAGGGTTCTACATACTTCGATGCAGCCTCAATCGCTTTGTCGTGATTGAAAAGAATCGTCATATCGAACTTCCCCAGCAATCTGCCAAGCTTTTCGTGAGTATTAGCTTCTTCTTCGCCCTGCTCCAGTATAGAGCCGGCTACAGCGATTTTTCGGGAGTGACTGAGCTTCTCTATAGAGACAATTGCCGACTCCCAAGATTCGAGGCTGCTGTTGTAGAAATCGCTGATCAGAGTTATTCCATGAAGGTGTTCGACGCTGAAACGATCTCTGAATGGAGACTTGTAATCGCTCAGGAAGATTGAAGGTTCTTCGAGGCCTTCAAAGTTAGCCACTAGGTAAGCGGCCCCCAGATCCATCAACTGTCCAAGACTCCAGATACCTTTAAGTCGGACGAATCTATCGCCTTCGCAGTCGAAATGAAGCAAAGTCTCGCCACTGTCGTAAGAGAAGTCTACTATGGAAAAGTCTGCGTCATGCCTTCCAAAGAGACGAGTTTCAACAGGCATATCGGCGGCGAATTTCCTCAATCTTTCGTCGGTTCCGCCCAAAACAGCTCTAGAGAGCTTTCCTGATTCGAAGATTGACAACTTCTCTTCAAGCAGTTCATCGATTCCTCCAAAGTTTCCAACGTGTGCCGTGCCGACATTTAGAAGAACGCAAAGATTCGGTTCAACAAGATCCACAAGTTTTCTTATGTCTCCTTTGGCATTGGTACCTAGTTCAAAAACCCCATATTTAGCCGATAGCAGCTCCCTCCTGTTTTCAAGTAAGGAGAGAGGCAAGCCTATCTCTGTGTTGAGATTGCCGGCCGTTTTGAAGGTCTTTCCAAGCTGTGAAAGAAGAAAGGCTGTGATTTCCTTCGTCGTGGTCTTTCCGTTGGAGCCGGTTATCGCTATTCTGCTCTTGAGGTGCGAGCGCGACATGACTTCCTTAGCCGCTTCCATAAGAAGCTCAACCGTATCATGAACCGTAATCACTCTAGGATCCGCGCACGGTCTGTTCGAAAAAACGCGAGTCGCGCCAGCAGATAATGCGTCTTCAACGAAATCATTTCCATCGGCTATATCTCCCTTTATCGCGACGAAGACGTCTCCGGCAGACACCTTTCTGGAATCGAGAGCAATTCGACTATCTTCCGAGTAACTCAAGAGTTCTTCAATTACCGATGTTGGAATCACTTCTTGATGTGCCTCCGAAACTTACTTTCTAGAATATCTTTTACGACCTGTTTGTCGTTGAAGGGGATCTTCCTGTCACGCAGAATCTGGAAGTCTTCGTGACCACGTCCTGCTATCAAGACCATATCCTGGCGGTTTGCTAGGGTGAGAGCAACTGATATAGCTTCCCGTCTATCGGGAATGACGAGATAAGGTTTGAACTTGTCTACCCCGCTCTCGAGATCGCTAAGAATCTCGGTGGGATCATCGAGTTTCGGATCGTCAGAAGTGAGTATAACCACATCGCTGAACTTCGAAGATACTTCTGCCATCAGCGGTCGCTTCCCCTTATCGGCCGACCCGCCAGCACCAAATACCAGGATTACTCTTCCGGGAGTCAGTCTTCTCGCTGTCTTAAGAAGCTTCTCGAGAGCATCTGGCGTATGGGCAAAGTCTATTACCACATCGAAGCCATATTTGGTAGCCTCCTCAACAAACTCGAATCGCCCCGGTACCCCTCCAAAGGAAGAAATGGCTTTAGCGATGTGGTCGAGGTCGTAATTCAGTGAGTTTAGAGTTGCTACTGCTGCTGCAATATTGTAAGCATTATGTTCGCCGATCAATCTCGAATATATTCTATGGGAAGAACCGTATGGAGTCTGTATGGTGAAGTCCATCCCCGTCCTCGATATATCGAGATTCTCGATTCTGTAATCTGATTCATCGCCAAATCCGTAGGTTGTTATTCTGTTTCTAGCTATATGGATATCTGCAATGTTTATCTTGTCTCCATTTACAATGGCGATTCCATTTGTCTTCAACAACGAGAACAGTCTCATCTTTGATCTATAGTAATCATCGAAAGTTGGGTGGAAATCTAGATGATCTCTCGTAACATTGCTGATTATCCCGACATCGAAACGCATACCTTCGACCCTGTTCATCGAAAGAGAGTGTGATGAGACCTCCATAATGAAGTATTCGCTCTTCTTCTCCGCCGACAGTTGGAGAAGCTTAGCGAGTTCTACAGGTCCCGGAGTGGTGTTCTTTGGATTTGAGTAAACGCTCTCGCCAACCACATTTCTAACGGTGCCGATTAAAGATGCCTTTCTCTCAAAGGAAGAGAGAACGTGATAGATGAGAGTTGTAATTGTTGTTTTCCCGTTTGTGCCAGTTACACCGATAGTAGTGAGTTTTCTGTAAGGATGGCTGTACTCCTCCATGGTAAGTAGTGCTTCAACAAGACGAGAACTCTTCACGTAAACAATCGGAACGACGACTTCCTCGTCTTCAATCGGCAGCTCCGCTATCAGAGCGACTGCGCCCCTTCTCTGAAGCTCCCTCACTACCAGGTGTGAATCAAAGCTCGAACCCTTAATGCATACAAAGAGGTTTCTCTCTCTAAGAACACGTGAGTCACTCTCGATATGATCAAATTCCGGATCTGTATTGCCGGGATTCACAACCTGAAGAACACTGTTACCGAGGAGTTCTATGACCTGAGATAACCTCATTGATCACACCCCTTTCGCTCTTATAGATTGTATCATCGGTCTCTGAAGTTGACAACAGAGGCGGCATATGGTAACATTTATTAGCAGTCTATGGGAGGGAGTGCTAGGTGTCAAAAAAACGTACAGGTGGTCCAGAATTGAATCCAAGGCAGATAAGAGTGCTTTATTGTATTTCGAGAGAATACATAGCTTCTGGAAGACCTGTGAGTTCAAAGCAGGTTCTGGAGCACTCTAACCTTAAGTATAGTTCTGCGACGGTAAGAAACGACATGCGAAAGCTGGAGTTTTTAGGTTACATCTATCAGCCTCATACTTCAGCAGGCAGGATTTTGACCGACAAGGGCTTAAGGTTCTATCTCGATTCAGTGAAAACGATCACCGAGGATCTTCAAGAAAGCAATGTAGCAATTGCAATAAGACAGACCAGCACTGTAGGTGATGTTGAGCATCTTCTTCAGGGAATGACCAGAATTCTGGCACGTGCTGTATCGGGTTTTGTGGTCATTGAGAAGCCGAAGTTTGACAGACTGCTGGTGAACAGCGTTTCGATCTCGAAGATAACCGAGGGTTATCTTAATGTATCCATTGTAACCGATCTTGGAGTCAGTTTAAATACGACAGTCTTCCTTGGAGCTAGTGAATTCGATATAGACAGCTTCCAGAAGTACGTGAACATGGCAGTCGTAGGAAAGACAATCGGGGAAATAAGAAAGGGAATAAGAGACGTTGAACTGAGGTACGATCAGTGGCATGATAGGAGATTGCAAGACATAATAAATTTCCTTCAGAGTATCTTTGATAAGGAGAACGAAGAGAAGTACTACAAATATGGCCTGGAGTTCATAATTTCAAACGATCTTCTGGACTCTGCCGATATTTCCGGACTCGTAAGATCGGTTGAGAATCCGAGAAATCTTGAGATATTGCTTAACTCCTTTGGCGATGTTTATGATCAAAGGGTTTTCATAGGTGAGGAAGTGGGCAGAGAGGAGCTCAGAAACTTTGCAGTATTTGTATCTCCCTATTCCAGAAACGATGAGAAGATTGGTAGTGTATTCGTTATCTCGCCTAAGCTGACTTACTATGAGAAGGTAAATGCCTATCTCGACTTCTCAATTAACAGATTGTCAGAGGTTTTTTCGAATAGATAGGAGGAGTGAACTATGTTGGAGGACAAGAACACCAAGAATCTCGAGGATCTAGAGAAAAAGGGTGGCTCGATACAAGAAGAGAATGAACCAAATGTGTCGGAAGAAGTAAAAGAGGAAGAAACTAAGTTGGAAGACGTACAAAAACAAGAAAAGGAGCTTGAAATAGATGAAGTGGAGAGTCTTAAGAATGAAATAAGGGTTCTCAAAGATGAAAACTCCAGGCTGAGATCGGAATTCATCAACTATAGAAATGCTCTTATTCGTGAGTCGGAGGAGGTTACAAAAAGATACAAAGAGAGGATGATCCTTAGAATCATAGAAATCTATGATAATCTTGGTCGCGCTCTGCGAAACGCAGAAGGGACCAGGAAAGGGTTCATTTCTGGTGTCAGGCTTATTCATAAATCCATTGAAAAGCTCATGTTCGACGAAGGGCTATCCCCGATAATCCCCGAGGTGGGCAGGCCCTTTGATCCTTTCGCTCATGAAGTTGAAGAGACGATTACTTCAAACGATGTTCCCGATATGGCGATTCATGATGTCGTCGAACATGGATACTATCTTAACGGCAAGGTTCTCAAACCTGCAAGAGTCGTTGTTGCCATAAACAACTCTTCCGAGTCTGAATAAGAGCATTCGGTGGTGATGTAGATGGCTCAATCAAGAAAAGACTATTATGAGATTCTAGGAGTCTCACGAAATGCGTCTGATGAAGATATAAGGAAGGCTTACAGAAGACTCGTCAAGGAATGGCATCCTGATGCTTACAAAGGTGCAGACAAGAAGGATGCCGAAGCGAAATTTAAAGAGATTCAGGAGGCCTATGAGGTCTTGTCCGACAAAGAAAAGCGTGCGATGTTCGACCGCTTCGGATATGTGGGAGATCCTTCCTCCTATAGCCGTGGTTCTGGAAGAACTCCTGGAAGCGCTGGAGGAAACTTCGACGATATGTTCGGCGATTTTCAGGATGTCTTCGATGTCTTCTTTGGAGGGAGCAGGTCAGGTACGAGTTCCAGATCCCAGGGTCCAAGAGCGGTTAGGGGAGAGGACATTCATGCTTCGGTTGCCATAGATTTGAAAGACGTAATACTTGGAAAGAAAGTGATACTTGAGTATGACAGGAATAAGGTCTGTCACAAGTGTAAAGGAACGGGTGCCGAAGACGGCACGAGTTTCAAGACATGTCCTACCTGCAATGGAAGCGGTTATGTGAAAGAGGAGCATAGATCTTTCTTTGGGATGTTCAGCAACACTCATGCCTGCAATACCTGCAACGGAACGGGAAGGATAATCGATAAGCGCTGCGGTCAGTGCAGCGGCAGAGGCTACGTGAAGGAGAGACACCAGGTGAGCGTTGCGATACCTGCAGGAGTTGAGAATGGAGCAACTCTTAGAATTGGCGGTCACGGGAATTCAGGGCAGAATGGAGGTCCGTACGGAGACCTTTACGTAAGTGTAAGAGTCGAAATGCCTTCGGAGTTCAGACGTAGTGGAAACGATCTGTATATTACCAAGGAGATAGACTATGTTGAAAGCGCACTAGGCACCACGGTTGAGATACCCCTTCCCGAAGGAGGTACGGAGACCCTTAGGATCCCGGCGGGAACTAGTCCAAACACGGTATTCAGGATGAAAAACCTTGGTGTTCCTAGTGTTTCCGGCAATAGGCGTGGAGATCTTCTCGTAACGGTGAGGGTGAATATTAGCAAGCCTTCAAGCAAAGAGAAGAAGCTCCTACAGCAAATCGCAAAACTGAAAAACTCAAGGGTCGCAGAGTGAAGTGAATAGGAAGGTATTCGCTGACTACTTCCTGATTACGGTCGGTTCTATACTGACTGCTGTTTCAATTGTTTCGTTTATGATTCCGAACAACATTATCGCCGGCGGCGTAAGTGGGCTTGCAATAATTATCTACAGGGTCTTCGGTTTCTGGGTCGGAGCTCAGATGTTCGTTTATAACCTAGCTCTGTTTATTATCGCATTCGTGATTCTGGGAGTAGGTTTTGGAATAAAGTCGATCTACTCGGCGGTACTGATGTCCATAACGGTTGATCTTCTTCAGAAGCTGCACTTCCCGATTTTCGATGCTTCTTCTACACAAGACGGGTTTCTGCTGGTGGCAATCTACGGTGGCGTTATTGCTGGTGCCGGCATGGGCTTGGTGTTGTGGCGCGGTGCTTCCACTGGAGGAACAGATATACTTGCTATGATCTTCTCAAAGTATCTGAATTTCAGCACAGGAACGGGTCTGTTAATAAGCGATTCACTAATCACAATGCTTGCCATTGTCGTATTCGGACCTATCGCAGCAATGTACGGAATAATAACGATTTTCACTACAAGCAAGACAATAGATGGGATAATCGAGGGTATCGGCAACACAAGAACGGCTTTTATTATTAGCGTGGAAAGTGATTCAATAAAGAAGAGAATTATTGAGGAAATGGAGCGTGGCACGACGATGATTAAGGCGACGGGCGGCTTTTCCGGAGAAGATAGACCTGTTTTGATGGTATCAATAAGAAGAAGAGAGATTGGGCAGTTAAGGCATATAGTGAAGGCCACAGACAAACGAGCTTTTGTGATAATTGTGAACAATGCCGAGGTCTTCGGTGAAGGCTTCAAGAATCTCAGCTGAGGAGATGCGATGAAGTATATAGTTTTCGATACTTCTTCTAGAACTCTTCTTCTCTCGGCATGTAATGGCAGGGGAGAGATGGAGATAAAGGCTCGAGAAATCGACAAATTTGGCTCTTTGTTAGCCGTAATGGTAGAGCAGGCGATAGAGAATCTCAAGATTGAGGTCCCGAAACTCGACTTCATCGGGGTCGGTGTTGGTCCCGGTTCCCTTACGGGTTTGAGAGTAGGCATTGCAACAGCCAAAGGTATCGCCTTTCCGTATAATATCCGCGTAGTTCCTTTTAACTCTCTTGATGTACTGGCAAGCTCGATCGATGATGAGAGATTCATTGTCCTGAGACGCGGAAGAGAGGGACACTATTACTGGAGAGAATACAGAGAGAGAGTGCCGGTCAGAGAAACTGAGTTCAGTAGTACCGCCGAGTTAGTCTCCGCGATCGACTTGTCAGGGACGAAACTCTTCTTTGACGGTGAGATAGAACAGGCCTTCGAAAGATTTGATTGCAGTGAAGTGAGACATCAGGACCCCTCAGCGATGAGAGAAATCGCAGTTGAGAAGTTTGCTGCAGGAGAGTTCATACGTTATTCTGACCTTAAACCGATATACTTGCAGAAGTCAATCGCCGAAATAAACTGGGAGAATAGAAAGACTGAAAAAAGCCACTAATCCCTTCTCAGAAGTATTAGAGGGACGTTCATTTCCTCCTTCGTCAAACCTCCGTGCCTTCCTTTGAGCGAGTGTTCCTGACCTGTGTATTTGAAACACAATGATGAGTCGTCCTTGGATACGGTAATGAGCTCACCTATCCTCTTCCTGAAAGAATTGCTCAGAGGCCTGCCGAAGAGCTTTATTTCATCAAGATGGGATGGCTCTATGATCTCAATAGAGTCTCCAAAAAGCTCTTCCATCTTCTTTCTTGTTTTTTCTTTATCGAGAGAATATATGTAGGACATGCGCTGTTCACCTCCCGGCATGGAGTACATCTCATCGAAGATATCGTCGAACTTTGACCACCAGATCTCTTGCTCCCAAGGGGTTTCGATTTGACCGTGATCGGCAGTGATCAATAATGCCGTGTCTTGTTGCACCCTCTCTTCGAAAAACTTTTCAATTGCGGAGAACAGTATTGCGGTCTCCGAAATATACGACAGGGAGTTTGGACCGTACTTGTGACCGTAAGTATCGATAAGACCCCAGTAGACAACCGTCAGACTTTCGGATTCATCCGCAGCAAGGATGGTATTGAGTTCCTCGAACATATCTCCCAATCCATGAACACCCCTGGCTGTGCCTCCGCGAGAATGCATTCTCGTCAGTCCTGTGTTCACGAAACTCTTGGATGTGAGATGATAACCTCTTACGCCAGCTTCCTTCAGCGATTCGAAGATAGTTGGATTTTGATTGTACTTAAGGGGGTCAAAGCCCAATCTGGTGAGATTGTCCCTATCCTGAGTATAGGGAGTCAACTCGATCATATTCACTAGTCCGCCGTACTCTGGAATATTGAGAAGATACCCGAGTACTCCGTGCTCTCCAGGCGTTGTGGCCGTGAACAACGAAGTGAGAGCACTGGAAGTGGTTGAAGGGAAGACAGAAGTCAGACTTCTTACATCTTCGACAGAGAAGTGTTTGAAACTGCTTTTCTCAAGAACCTTCATCAAGTTATAATAGCCAACAGCATCGATTATGAATACCACTAGCTTATCTATTCCATCGATGCTAATTCCGTGCTCTGAGAAGCAATACTCCTTCACCCCTGAAGGTATCTCAGCATCGAAGTGCTTCAGAATGGCAGCTGATAGGTTTACTATTGAACCTCTGTCGTAATTGGGATAAACGAACTCCATCTGCAACACCTTCCATCTGGACAATCTTGAGCGCGACAGATTCCTATCTTACTAGTATCTACACTCGAACAGAGTGAGAAAAAACTTTACTGAATCCTTTCTCTTCAATTATATATGACATAGGTCTTTCCGCTCCCAACATTCACTGTTCGAAATACTCACGACCTTCAAAATTCAGGGGCCCGATCCCGGTTGCTTAGGGACGGGCTCCTGAAAATTAACTAGCTCTCATCACAAATCGGACGAGTTTAGGGTAAGTTACTCTTTCACTCCTCCCTGTGTCAAACCCCCAACGATGTAGTCCTGTAACACGAGGAAGAATATGACCATCGGAACTGCTCCAATCAACGCTGCGGCAGTGAATGGGCCCCAGCTCGTTTCGAATCTTCCCGAGAACTGCCAAAGGCCAACTGCGTATGTCCATTTGTTCATGTCCTGAAGAATTATCCTTGCAATCAGATACTCGTTGAAGATGTTCATAAACGTCAGAATAGCCACAACAGCCAGAATCGGTCTGGCAAGCGGTAAAATCACCTTTAAAAAGGCCTGGAATTTTGTTGCCCCGTCGATCATTGCTGCCTCTTCGAGAGAGCTAGAGATTGTATCGTAATAGCCTTTGATCAGCCAGATGTTGAAGGCAATTCCTCCTGAATAAGCAAATATCAGGCCTCCAAGCGTGTTTAGTCCCAGGAATGGAATTAAACTTCCAATGAACTGCAGCAAGGCGTAGAGAGCCACCATGAACATTATTGTAGGGAACATCTGAATAAGGAGGAGGCCAAGCAAGCCTTGCTTCCTTCCACGGAATCTCATTCTGCTGAAAGGATACGCAGCGAGAGCTGCAACGGCAACGCTGATAAGCGACACAGTAAGTGCTACGATTATTGAATTAAGAAGCCACCTGACGAAATAGAAATAAGTACTCTCTTTTTGTGCCCAGATCTGATTTGTTCTGAATAAGGCCCTGTCTATCTCCTTCAATATGCCATCATATGGAGATGAATAGGTTGTGGGCTTCTCGATTAGATCGGATATTAGCCTGGATGCACGTTGGTACTTGGCGTTAACCTGCTGAAAGAGAGAATTGTAAGTCTCCTGCATCCTTCCGAAGTCGTCCAGAGTTACCGAAGTCCCAAGGAATCTCAGATCGATGTAGTAGTTTACCTTGGAAGCAAGTTCATCCTTCATCGATCTCATAGTTGAGATTAGCTGATTCAGCAGAGCCGTCCCTTCCTTTGCCTCCAAATCAGCCCGAATGAAATCATCGTACCACAGAAGGGTCCTGTAACGGGTTGATGCTCTTATGTTGAAGTAGTTGTTCAGCACATCAGACAGCTTCGATACATAATTTCTGGCGCCTTCCAGCGAGATTATTTCCTCCTCCACAAACAGCATCGCAGCTTGTATACTAATCGCCTCAAGGACTTTTGCATGCTCTCTTTCTGCTCTCTCAGCTTCTTCTTGAAGTTCAGAGATCCTGTTCTCGAGGTCTTCCATGCTTTTCTTCAGGGATTCCAGTTCCGTCGTGAGAGCGATCGTTCTCTCCGATACCTCAATATACTCTGCAACACTCATCTCAAGAACAGGCAATACCCTCGACAAGTTTGACAGGGCTATGTCTATCACGTCTGCTCCTTTTAAGACTTCTGAGTTTGCAGATGCGCTTAGGAGAGCTTCGCCATTGCCTGAGAACCAGGCCATCTTATCCGAGAGATCGGAAAGACTTGTGATCAGCCCACGGACGTTCTGCATACTTGATAGCTGCTGCTGGAGAAGATCTATGGTCTCCTTTGCTGAATCGACTCTCTCGAGTGATGACCTGACTTTTGCTTCAGCCACAGCCGTGCTATTACCTGCGCCTTTACTGATTACCATTTGCAGCGGTGGAATCAGGGAAGAGAGTTTTCTAGTTTCAGACACGATGGTCGGAAATGCGACTTCAAAAGAGTCTTCTAGTTCGCCTAATGCCAAATTTAAGACTACTAGAGCCTTTTCGGTAGACTCGAGGCTCTTTTTTATTGCTTCCAACTTTTCATTTGCGGCCAGGTACTCATAGTAGTCGGTTCCAAAGGCCGTCTCCGCCAGGAAAGATAGTTCTTCAGAAAGGGCTGCACTGGAAGCAGTTGCCGCTTCCCATGCGTTACCGGCAGATCTGAAGGAATCATATAGGCCTGTCCTGATCCGGTTGAGCTCGGAGGCTTGATCTTCGGGCATCGAAGATTCGACCTCCCTTAGATATCTGTTAATAACTTGAAGCCACTCAACTCTTCGCCATTCAGAGTAGTCAATGCCAGAGAGAGATATGTAATCTTCAACAGAATTCAGTGATTCCACCACTTCTTTCTTGTTCTCAAATTCAAGGGTTTCTATTGCTAGCAGCGTCTCGTCGCGATGACGGAATACCTCTTCGTACAGGTTTCTGTAAGCTTCGAGAGACTCGATGACTTGTGATGACCTTTCGCCAAGCAGTCCGATGTAGAAGGGATAGGTTCCTTCAAGTGAAGGAGAGGCAGTTTGAAGAATTTCTCCTACCGCGTAGGCCGTCTTCAGTTCGTCTAGTCTACCTATCTCTTTGAGTCTCTCTTCGAAGAGGACCTTGTCTTTGAGTCTCAGCTCATTCATTTCCTTGATTATCATGCTCTCCATTTCTACCAGATTGCTTTCAATTGCAGCGGTACCGCCTTCGACTGCCCTAACCATTTCTTCGCTCTCATCCATAAGAGAATCGAATTTAGTGAGGAACTTCTCAACTGTATTCTTCAGATCCTCCTGGCTTTTCCCTCTGTAGTCTCCTGTGGCGTATGTTGCACTCTGGAGATCAAGAACAAGCCTTCCTACGCTTCTTTCCGGGAAAAGAAGGTTCCTATAGTGTTGAAGAGTTACTCTGGTTGAAAAGAGCCTTGACGAGAAAGCTGCCTGGTCACGTCTTATTGAAGTGCTTATCAACCAAACCATTGGAAAGAGAACCACAACGACAACAGCTATCAAGATTATGTGTCTTAACCAGTATTTTCTTCTCTCAACGGCCATTATCTGCTCACCTCTTCAAAGGAACCGGACAATTTAAAGTTTATCCAGCTGAAGCCGGCGACGATTATGAATATGATAATCGAAATGGCACTGGCAAAGCCAAAGTCCTGACCTCTCCCTTCAAACGCCAGCTTAAAAGTGTATGAGATCAAGATATCAGTTGCCCCAGCGGGTGTCGAAGCTCCAGGAATTGCGGGTCCACCTTGGGTTACCAGATAAATGCCGGTGAAGTTGTTGAAGTTGAAGGCAAAGCTGCCGACAAGCAAAGGTGCAACAGTAACCATTAACAGGGGGAAGGTAATCATTCTGAATCTCTGGAGTCTCGTTGCACCATCGATCGATGAGGCCTCATAAAACTCTTCGGGAATACTCTGTAAAGCACCGAGGCTTACTGTCATCATGTACGGGAAGCCCAACCATGTATTGACAATCAAGACTGAAACCTTGGCCCAAAAGGCATCGTTCAGCCACTTTATTGGTTCAAGCCCAAAGAGTCCCTGAACAATGAACCTATTCAGAACTCCATAGGTTTCGTTGAAGAAGCCATTTCTCCATACAAGAGCAGAGATAAAGGCAGGTACGGCCCAGGGAATGATGAGCAGTGTTCTGTAAATCTTCTTTCCCTTAAGTCTCCGATCATTCAGTGTGATTGCCAGCGCCAGGCCAATTACGAATGAGAAGAGAACGCTAAGTCCGGCCCAGGTAAACGTCCAGCCGAATACCTGAAAAAACGGGTCCCTTATCTTCGGATCCTGGAACATCCTAACGAAGTTCCAAAAACCAACGTCAGATATGTAGCCCTCAACTATGAACTCGTTTCCATTTGCGTCGATATCATAGAAAAAGCCACTCTCCTCGATCAAGGTCCTTCCCGTCTGCCTGTTATAGACAACGGTCTCCTGAATGGCTCTTCCGGCGGAGAATGAAGTCTCAGTCCTTAACGCATACTTCCTTTCAGTGGTGGCAAAGGTTGTGTAAAGAGAGTTTGGGAATAGTCTTATCTGGTTACCCTCCGAGTCTGTAAATTCGGCATTTCGGAGCCACACTCCTCTTATTTCGCTGAAGTAGAAGGGAGCGTTCGGCCTGGTGGAGGTGTCTTGGGGAGAATAAAAGTATATATACCTTGCACCGGCATCAGATAGGATAGCCAGGATTCGGTCATCCGGAGAGCGTGAAAGAGTGTAGTTCACCCCGCCGATAACGAAACTGTCCGATTTTATCTCCAACATCTTGGCGGTGGCCAGTGTGATGTTCCCCGATGCATCTCTGCTTACTACCTGAGGCCTAAGAGTGGCATACATCTCTCCATCCGTCTTCGACTTCAGAAGAGTTATGAATCTGTCTGTGGGGCTATAGTTGTCGAGCTCGATAAAGATGGAAAACTCGAATTCCTCGGGGTTTTCCGGGATGTAGAAGTAATCGCTGAGAAGCTTTTGAATTGACTGCTGCCTTGTGAATAGATGCCCGGTTCCGTAATTAGTGAAGGCAGTTCTGAAAGTGTAGTACATTGGATATAGCGTGAGAATGAAAAGCAATATCATTGCGGGAATCATATATCTGTACGGGTAACCCTTTGGATTCAACGCAATTATATCAATTAGCAGAGTCAGGATGACCATTGTTACCATCAAGCCGAAATTCCCATCGGCAAATAACAGATATATGCTCCATAGAGAAAAGGCATTGAATATTGCGAGGATAGCGAGAGAAAAGAGAAAGATTACAAATCGTCTTCCACTCAAGGTAATCCCTCCAGACAGTTAAACCAGAGCGCGGGAGTCTCCCGCGCTCAGTCTAACAAAATTAAGATTTGTGGATAAGTCAAGAGAGAACAATCAGTTTCCAATTGTAGTCTTGATCTTCTCTACTGCAGAATTGAAAGCGTTCTCCACTGTATCCTGACCGTTGATAATAAGGCCAAGTGCATCGCCCATTGCTCCCCATACGCTCGCCATTTCCGGAACGTTTGGCATTGGTGTTCCTACTGAAGCGCTCTTGGAGAACTGTAAAACATCATACAGCTCTGGACCGGCGTCCGCTTCAATAAATGCAAACACGTCGGCTCTTGCCGTACCTCTTCTCTCTCCGAGGAACATTCCGTACTGGCCGTCGAAGCTGCCGATGTAATTCACTACGAATTCAGTGGCTTCAAGCTTGTTCGGAGACTTTGAGTTTATCATGAAGCCCTGTACTCCAACGAATGGTCTCGGAGTTGTCCCATCGTCGAATGTGATTTCGCTGAAAGGAAGAATCGCGTAGTCGATACCCGCATCGCGGTAACTTGGGGTTGCCCATATGCCGTTAATAATGAATGCGGCCAGTCCGTCTTTGAACAAAGAGTCCATCAGGTTGTAATTTGGACCGCCAGGAATTAGACCTTTGTCGAACCAAGATTTGATGAGGTTTCCGCCTGCAATCGCACCCTCGTTGTTCAGGCCTATGTCGGTTACATCAAGACCCGCAGCAGTCTCCTTGAAGATATAGCCGCCTCTTCCCAGTATGAAAGGTGCGGAGTGATAGAAATCCCCAACTGCGTAGATCAGGCCCACGACTTCATCATCTGCAGCTTCGAAAGCAAGTTCTTCAAGCTCTGAGATTGTTTTCGGTGCTTCGAATACGAGATCCTTGTTGTAGATGATTGCAATCGCCTCAACAGTATAGGGGACACCGTAGAGGTTTCCGCCGTAGCTGAAGGCATCTAGAGTGACATCGTAGTACTGATCGGCTTCGGGAAGAAATGGAATCGGTTCGATAAGGCCATTGATAGCGAGTTCACCAACCCAGTCATGTGCGCCTACTATGATGTCGGGGCCCTCGCCTGCGGGAGCTGCGGTAAGGAACTTGGACTTTATGTCGCCAAAGTTCACCTGCTGAATCTCCACTTGAATTCCATAGTCACTTTCGAAATCTGCCGCCAACTTCTCAAGTGCAGGGATCTGGTTCTCAGAGGACCAAATCACCAACTTTGCGCTTGCAAAAGATAAGACTAGAAGTAGCACGAAAAGAACAGCTGCGAGTTTTCTCATCTTCTGAACCCTCCTTTGATAGAATTGGGATACACCCTAAACAAATTGTATCAGAAAGTTCCGGTTAATTAAAGAAGTGTTAATGCAGGGACTGAACAAAAAAAACGCCCCCATTCTTCATGAAGGCGCTAAGCAGTCTATAGTTGCCTCTTGTTAGCTTTAATACAGTTCTATCTTCGTGAATATTGTTAATAATACGAATCAAACTGGATATACCGTTATTCCTTCTCTAAAATCCTTCGCGACTTCAAAGTCGACTCTGAGAGAATCTCTGTATCTCTGACTAAGATACTTCTTTCCAACTTCTCCAAGTAACAGGTATATAAGAAGATCCTCATCGCATTCGGCCAGCAGGCCGAGTTCGTTTCTTCCTTTTTCGACTTCTGGGTCAAGAGTGTCGCCCGGCCTATGAGAAATCGACTCTTCATCTCCCATAACTCTTGATTTCAGTGACTTGTCGATTTCTGCAGGAGGTGTTCCATAGAATCCCCTTATGTATCTTTCTACTTCTTTCGTGATCGTCTTGTACCTCTCGTTGTTCATAACATTCAAGACCGCTTGCACGCCCACTATTTGAGATGTTGGAGTAACAAGGGGGGGATAACCGAGATCAGCGCGTACCTGCGGAACTTCTTCGAGAACCTCTTCGAATCTGTCGCTCATGTTCTGAGATTTCAGTTGGTTTATTAGATTGGAGTACATTCCTCCCGGAATCTGATTTTCCAAAACTGAAGTGTTTATAGTGAAACCTGCATCAGTGCCACTGTGATTCTTCCTAACCCTTGAAAAGTAGTCGTTTATCTCTTTGAGTAGAGGGTAATTTGGCTTCTCTGATAGCCCCATATCGTGTAATGTTGTCCATATGCTCTCGACTCCAGGTTGTGAGGTTCCGAATCCCATTGAAGACGTGGCGGTGTCGAGAATATCGGCCCCGGCCTCAGCGCTCTTCAAGTAAGCCATATCAGCAATACCCGTTGTGAAATGAGAGTGTACCTCCAAAGGGATAGAGTGCCTCTTCTTGATCTCATTTACAAGAGTTGAAGCCGTTCCAGGCTTCAAAAGACCAGCCATGTCCTTAATGCAGAGAGAGTCTGCGCCCAAATCCGCAGCCTTGTCGGAGATCTTCACGAAGTAATCGATGTTGTGAACGGGACTGGTTGTATACGACATTGCTACTTGAAGGTGCATTCCGGCATCCTTTACTGCGCTTGCCGACTTTTCCAGATTTCTTAGGTCGTTAAGGGCGTCAAAGATCCTTACAATATCAATCCCGTGATTTGCCATCGTCTTAACAAAGAGCTCTACAACATCATCTGCGTAGTTTCTGTAACCGAGAAGATTTTGACCTCTTAGAAGCATCTGAAGCTTAGTATTCTTAAATCTCTCTTTGAGTACATCGAGTCTTTCCCAAGGATTTTCATTAAGGTATCTAACACAGGAGTCAAAGGTTGCTCCGCCCCAGACCTCTACTGCGTGGTAACCAACCTGATCGACAAGAGGAGCTATATCTGCCAACTCAGCTGTTGTAACCCTAGTGGCCAGAAGTGACTGGTGCGCATCTCTCATCGTAGTGTCAACGAAACAGACTTTTCTCAACTTAATGCCTCCTTTCTGTGTACAATACTATGATAGAGGAGTGATGTTATGCAATCAAATAAAAGAGATTACGAATTCGACATAATCGTCATAGGGGCCGGACATGCCGGTATCGAGGCCGCATTAGCGGGCGCGCGAATGGGCATGAGAACGCTTATTCTAAATATTAACCTCGACACGGTTGGTTGGACGCCCTGCAATCCGGCTGTGGGGGGCCCAGCGAAAGGCATTGTCGTAAGAGAGATAGACGCGCTCGGTGGGGAGATTGCCAAGTCAACAGATAAGGCATCACTCAATATAAGAGTTCTAAACACCAGCAAAGGAGTTGCCGTCAGAGCACTGAGATCTCAGGTGGACAAGAACAGGTATAGCCAGATAATGAAAAGAATACTTGAGATGCAGGAAAATCTGCGCCTGCAGTCCGGAATTGTGAAGTCCATAGAAGTGGATAAGGGTCGTGTAAGAGGCATCACGACGCACTTTGGCCTCAGGTACTCTGCACGTTCAGTAATAGTTGCTTCGGGCACCTTTCTTGGAGGGAAGATATTCATCGGACCACAGGAGTTTCCCGCGGGAAGGCTTGGTGAGTTTCCAGCAACCGAGCTAACTGCATCGCTTAAAGCTTTGGGGTTCGAAGTCAGACGTTTCAAGACTGGGACCCCTGCAAGAATAGCAGGCAGATCAATCGATTTCTCCAGTATGGAGCGTCAGGGTACCTCAAATACCCCACTTTGTTTCTCATACTTTTCCGAGCCCTTTGTCCTTGAAGACAATCATCCGTGCTGGCTGACCAGGACAAATGAGAGAACACACGACATCATCAAGAGAGACCTCAGATTCTCGCCGCTGTACGGGGATGTTAAGCTTATCGATTCAAGGGGACCGAGATACTGCCCTTCGATTGAGGATAAGGTGATCAAGTTCTCTGATAAAAGTAGCCATCAATTGTTCGTTGAACCCGAGAGTGCTTTGAGCGACGAGTACTACTTGAACGGTCTTTCAACCAGCCTTCCTTTCGAGACACAGCTCGAAATGATCAGAACAATAAAGGGGCTTGAGAGGGCGGAAATCGTCAGGCCTGCTTATGCTGTCGAGTACGACTATATAGATCCGACTCAGTTGTACTCAACGCTGGAGAGCAAATTAGTCGAGAATCTGTATTTCGCTGGTCAGGTAAACGGGACCAGTGGTTACGAGGAAGCTGCCGGTCAGGGTTTGATCGCGGGAATCAACGCATCAGCGAAGCTGCATGGCGGGAAGCAGCTTGTACTAAGTCGATCGGAAGCTTATATTGGAGTTATGATCGACGATCTTGTGACGAAGGGAGTGGATGAACCTTATAGACTTCTCACGTCAAGAGCGGAATACAGATTGCTTCTCAGGCACGACAACGCGCACATCAGGCTTACAGAGTACGGTCATGAATACGGACTAGTGCCCGACTGGTTCAGTGAGAAGGTATCCCGATTAGCAAACCAGACCAGGAATCAGGTCTTAAGACTTGAAAGAGTGACCGTCAGACCTTCTGAAAGGTTGAACCAGCTATTAATTAGTAAGAGGAGTTCGAGACTCGATACGCCCGCAAAACTTTCGGGTCTGCTAAAAAGATCGGGAGTTGAGTACAGGGACCTTTCATACTACGATCCCGAACCGATTGTTGATGATGAAGTGATAGAACAAGTTGAAATAGAGATCAAGTACAGTGGATATATTAAGCGTCTTAGGGAAGAGGTCAAGAGGCTTGAAGAGCTCGAGGGAGATCTAATCCCCTCCAACTTAGATTATAGTGAAGTTTCCAACCTCTCAACAGAAGGAAGAGAAAAGCTGACAAGAACAAAGCCTACAACGATAGGCCAAGCAACGAGAATACCCGGGCTGACACCCTCAGACATCATGAATCTATCTTTTCATCTCAAGCATCAAAACCAGAAATAAGATCCGAGTTGGGTTCTGGTGTTATCGCGAGAGCAAGGTCTGTAATGTTTTTTCCAGATCTCTATGTTCAATTGACTTTCCGTCTTTCAGAAGAGAGAACGCGGCCTTTATTACAAGAACCCTAGGATACTTCACAGTCATTTCCTGAACCGGATCTGCAGATATCCGAAGACCCACAGAGCTGTTGTTTAGCATTGGACCATCTCCTGAACCTCTTGACACAAGTCATGAGGAATATTATAATCAATTTTGTGTCTGGGCTCGTAGCTCAGTTTGGTTAGAGCTTCCGGCTCATAACCGGGCGGTCGGTGGTTCGACTCCACCCGAGCCCACCAGACTCGGCGGCTTATGCCGCCTTTTTCTGTACTAATTTTAGCAGTTTTGCCAGTGTTCTTCAAGATAGTTTTCTTATATTTAACATATAAGTGACGAAACGTAAAGAAAGTAGATGAAGCATTTATGTACAATACGAGTTGCGGTTTACGGTTCGAGACTGATTTCATTCTAGTTTATGCACTAACCTTCCTGAAACAAATGTCATGTCCGCGAAAGTATCTTCTCTGGTCTTTAAGATATCTGAGCCGGTTACGAAGAAATCTGCTGGGTCCCCCGGATTGAGCGCGAAGGATCTGACACTGTTTGCTAGAGTGTGTCCGGTTTTGCTATACATCTCTATGCTGTCCTTTCTGGAGAAGAATCTATCGGCCGAAACGAGGTTCTTGACTACCGAAGTGCTCTCTACCGGTGAGTCAGTTGAGAAGGCAACAACTACTCCCATATCTCTCATCTTTCCAAACGGGTAGGCATCTTTGATCCGGATCGGCCCGAACCTCTCCGGTGCAATTGTGCTGTCAGAGTCAACGAAAACCGGTTGAATCGATGCGGTTAGTCTCTGCTCGGCAATCCTTCTTATCTGGTCCTCAGACGCGATCTGAACGTGAATTAGTCTATGCTTGAGAGTTTCACTGTTCGATCCTTCAAAAGCCAAGAGGGCCTCTTCCAGTGACCGATCTCCTATAACATGTACGCAGACCTGAATTCCTTCTCTGTCTGCTCTCCTCACGATCGGCCTAAGATCATCGGCAGTCATATAGAGGACGCCGGTTTCGGTCGGAGAATCGTGGTAAGGCTCAATCATCGCCGCCGTTCTTGCTCCGAGCGACCCGTCAAGATACATCTTTGCAGCTCTCAGTCGGAAGAAATCAGTTTCGAATTGCCTGCCATGTTTGATCATTTCCAGATCTTCTTTTCTGGAGATGCAGAGTTTTTCGTAGACTCTCATTTTGTTCGCGTTTGAGAGAGCCTCCATAAGGAGTTCATAATCTATGCCGTGATAATCGTCGCTGTGTACCGAAGTTACTCCATATTTCAAAAAGGACCTTGTTCCCGCTTCAATCGCTTCTCTGACTTCAGCAGGAGAGAGTTTTGCTATCCGGTCCATCTCCTCTAGAGCTCTCTCCTTGAGTATTCCAAGATCGATGTCCGAACCATCAAGACCGTGAAGCCTTTCAAGGTCGAATAGCTTTATCAGGGACGAGTTTACGCAGGCGATATGTCCGCATCTTCTGGTAATAATCGTCGGTTCTGAAGTGATGAGATCAAGCTTTCCTCTCACGGGCATAAACCCTAACACTTCCTGATCCCAGCCTCTAGCTCTTACTATCCTTCGATCAACGCTCAACCTATCGGCAAGCGATTCGATAGAGCTGCAGCCCTCTAGATCAACCTCCAGAGACTTTCTTCCCGTTCCAATGAGGTGTGCATGCGAGTCGACAAATCCCGGGTAAACGAATTTGCCTGAAATATCTATCTCTTGAGCACCATAAGGAGTATCTGCAGAGAATTCTCCTGAGTCTATGTAGAGGTCCTTGCGAGAATAAGCTCCGGTCTCTTCCAAATAGACAAATCCGCCTTTCAGGGAGTAACCATTCATAGTTCTTCTCCCGAGTTAGCGGCTATAAGACCACCGAGCGCGGCATTGTTTATCAGTAGGGAAATGTTTGCATCAAGTGTCTTCCCTCCTGACAGCAGCGCGAGTTTGCTGAGCAGATATGGAGTGAGAGTCTTCCCCGAGATCCCTTCTTTTACGGCTGCTTTTAGAGCGGATTCAATGAGAGCTCTCAATTCATCGTAGTCCATAGAGTCCATTTCGGGAATAGGATTAGCTACTAGCAGTCCGCCCTCTATTCCAAGCCTTTCTTTTTCTTTCAGAATCATCACTGCCTCTTCTGGGGAATCTATGGTTAGATTGATTTTGTAAGGGCTTTTTGAGCAGTGAAAGAACGGGAAACAATCGGTCTTGTAACCAACGATTGTTACTCCAAAGGTTTCAAGAAACTCCAGGGTCTTTGGTACGTCAAGAATGCTCTTCACACCTGCCGATATCACGATCATTCTAGTTCTCGAAAGCTCTATGATGTCTTGAGAGACATCCCAATCTACTCCTCTGTGAACCCCTCCGATTCCCCCCGTAGCGAATACAGAGATTCCATTCAATTTTGCAATAGCCATTGTAGCGCTGACGGTCGTTGCTGCATCTCTCTTCATCGCTGTTGCGTAGGATATCTCTGCAGTGCCGACCTTGAGGACATTTCGACCTGTTCCAAGTCTTCTCATCTCTTCCTCGTTGACACCCACGATAATTCTTCCGTCTAGAATTCCTATGGTTTTTGGTATTCCGCCATTTTCTTTGACTGCCCGCTCCATGTTCAGAGCAGTTTCGAAGTTAATACCTTGTGGAAGGCCGTGAGCTATAACTGTAGATTCAAGAGCTACAACTCTTTTCAACAATATTCACCTCTCATGATTCTCATATGCGGCAAGCTGTGTATAAATCTCTTCAGACAACCAGAACAGCTGCGAACCCAGGCTTCAAAGAACTGTTGAAGCAGGCTCT